>JBKJKS010000255.1:0-9967 GCA_046597295.1 Saprospiraceae bacterium | reverse complement strand
CCACATTTTGCTCGGCCACTAACGTGACGCTGGCGGTGGCGGAGCAGGCATTGGAGGTGTTGCTGACCAGCAACGTGTAGGTGCCCGCCGCATTGACGACCGGACTGGGCGTGGCGCCACCGGAGACGATGTTACCGCCGTTAGCGGCCGTCCAGCTGTAGTTAAAATTGGCCCCCGTGGAGGAACCGGCGGTGTTCAGGGTCTGCATCAGGGCAGTACAGGTGAGCGGGCCGGGGGCCGCAATGGTCGCCACCGGCGTCCCGGTCTGGGTGGTCAGGGTCACGGTGGCCTGGCCGGTGCAGCCGTTGGCCAGGTTAGTAGCCGTGAGCGTGTACTGGCCGCCGGTATTGACGGTCGGGGTCAGTGTGGTCGGGTTGCTGACAATATTTCCACCGTTGGAAGCTGTCCATTGATAGGTAAAATTGCCGGGGAGTGACCCGTTCTGGCCCTGTAACGTCAGGCTGGGAGTGGCGCAGCTGAGGAAACCCGGCGCGGGGATGCTGATCTGTAATTGCGGGACTGTCACGTTTTGGGCAACTATGGCCAGATCGGTGGCCGAGCAGCCGTTGGCGCTATTGGTAATCAGCAACTGGTAAGTACCGGGCAGCGTCGCCGTGGGGTTGGGCACGTTGGCAGGACCGCTGATGTTGCCATTGGTCGTCGTCCAGGCGTAGAAAAGCGTGGGGCCGGTGCTGGAGCCGGTCGAGTTGAGCATGACCGTGGCGGCGGAGCAGCTCAGCGTATCGGGCGCGTTGGCGATGGCGGTCAGCACATTTTGGTCGGCCTGTATCATAACGCTGGCGGTGGCGGTACAGGCATTGGTGGTGTTGGTGACCAGCAACGTATAGGTGCCGGCCGCATTGACGACCGGGTTGAGCGTGGCGCCACCGGAGACGATGTTGCCGCCCGGCGAAAGGGTCCAGGCGTAAAGTATATTGGCACCGGTGGACGAACCGCTGCCCGACAGCGTAATGCTGGGACTTTGGCAGGTCAGGTTGCCGGGCGACTGCGCCACCGCCAGCGGCGGCGCGTAATTGGCGCTAACGACTACCGAAGTACTGGCCGTACAGCCATTGACAGGATGGGTGGCCAGCAGGGTGTAGGTGCCGGCGGCGGTCACCAGTAGGGTTAGGGTATTTTGCCCACCGGCTATCTGGCCACCACCAGAGGCCGTCCAGCCGAGCGCGGCATTGGCCGGCGTCACCGTCGCCGTCAGGGAAAGGGTGTCCGTATTACAGTCCAGCACCCCCGGGGCTTGAATACTCAGGGTAGGTGGCGCAGTGTTGGCCGCCAACACCACAGTATCCGTAGCGATGCAGCCACTGCTGCTGTTCGTGACCGCCAGCACGTAGGTGCCGGCGCTTCCGGCTACGGCATTCTGACTGTTCTGGCCGGAAGAGATCGTACCGCCACCGAATGTCGTCCAGGCGTAACTGATGGTTGTGCCGGTGCTGCTACCCGCGCCGGATAGCGTAGCGGTGGTCTGGGTGCAGGTGAGCGGCCCATTAGCGGTGGCGTTGGCCATCGGTGCGCTGGTCGCAGCAGTCACCACAATAGAGGCCGTGGCGGTGCAACCGGTGTTGCTGTTGGTGACCAGCAGCTCGTATTCGCCGGGCTGGTTGATGAGGATGTTTTTCTGATTGGGATTGCTGAGGATGTTGCCATTCGCCGTGGTCCACTGGTAGGTGGAAAAGCCCGGTTGGCTGGAGTTACCGATCAGTGTCAGCGTAGGAGCGCCGCAGCCGAGGGGCTGGGTCGGATTGATCCAGGCGGACAGCGGATTGGGGCTTTCGATCACGTTCACGGTGGCGGTCTTGGTACACATCACGCCGTTGTTGTCGTAGGTCACGGTGAGGGTATAGGTGCCCGGAGCATTCACCACGGGATTCAGCGTCGTTTCGCCGCTCACAATATTGCCGGTGGGCGTATCCCAGGCGTAGGTAATGTTAGCGCCGGTGCTGGAGCCGACCCCGCTCAGCGTGACCTCTGCACCCGCACAGGGGATGGTGAAGACACTGGGGCTGGCCACCGCGGTGATGGTGATGACGTTCACTTTCACCGTATCGGTTTGCATGCACACCGGCGCGAAGACAATGTCGTCGAGGGCGAAGTCATTGCCGCCCAGCACGGTATTCTGGTTGACGACACAGATGGTCGCACTGCTGTTGCCGCCGCTGTTCCAGGTAGAATAAAAGTTCTGCCAGACACAGTTTTGACCGGGCGCCTGAAAGATCGGGCCCAGGGAAGTCCCATTGATTGAAAACTGGAGCAAAGCGGGTGATACGGCCACCACCGAAGTGACCCAACAGGAGAATACGTACTGGGTGTTGGGCATCACGGCCACCGTCTGGCACCAGACGTTCTGGTTGGGCGAACCGGCGCCGTTCACCACCATCATGTTGCCGCTGCCCGACGTATGGTCATCACAAGGGGCAAAACCGGGGTGATCGGACTGCGGGTTGTCAATAACGTCGTACACCCCTTCGGGTATCAGGTTGCCGGGATTGTAGGTGTAGTCGCTCGTAAAGCCGGAATTGCCTTGTTCAAAATCGCCGTTATCAATGGTATTGGCACTGAAATTCGCAGCGGTTGCTTTCAGGACATAGCTGGTCGTTTGCGTGACGGTCACCGTTGGCGAAAGGGTATTCGCGCCCTGCAAGCCCGTCGTGGGGGTCCAGGTAAAGCCCAGGTAGTCGCCGCTGATGCTGCCGTCGAGCTGGGCGGTCGAGGTCGGCGCACAGAGGTAGAGGTCCGGACCGGCATTCACCGTGATGGGGCATTGCGCGGACAGGAACCAGGGCAATAAGTACAGGATAAAGGGCAAAAGGCCGCGGACCTGGGCGCAGAGGGAAGGGCTTAACATGAGCGAAAACGGGTTGCTGATAGTAGTATAATCGGCAGGGAGGCGAACAAAAGTACACGGCCAGGCCGGAAAAGCAGTACGATTATTGGCCGGCGACCCGGGAAGATTTTTTCAGCAATCCATAATTTTCACAGAATGTTACTTTTGGCAGGCATTATCTTCTTTTTCAATTAACCCATTCCTGTATGAATGGTCTTTTTACCTTCGCCTTGCTCCTCCTCGGCGCATAAAACATAAACTCCCGGCGATCGCCTGATCACCGGGAGTTTACGTTTTATAGCCGGCGGAAGCCGGCAGTACCGACTAGGCTTTCGGCGCCGCTTTATCTTTCCTGGCCGCCATTTTGCCCATGCCGGCTTCACGCCACATGGCTTTTTTTACTTTCTTGCCTTTCGTATTCTGCGCTAAGGCAATGGCGTTGGTGCTGCTGATCACCCCGCCGCTCACCGACAGTTCGCTGAATTTGATTTTCTCCGTCGTGCCGGGCTTAGTGACTTCACCCTCCTGCGCCAGTACGGATTTCACCAGAATATCCTTCACCTGCCGGGCCGACAGATCGGGATAGTACGAGCGGATAATGGCGGCTACCCCGGCCGCAGCCGGCGAAGCCATCGAGGTGCCCTGGAAGGAGGCGTACTTATTGTCCGGCGTGGTCGAGTAGATGGCGACGCCCGGCGAGAACAGATCGACGTTCTTTTTGCCGTAGTTGGAGAAGCTGGCGACCCGCTTTTCCCCCGTTTTCCAGGACAGCGCGCCGATTTCCATCCAGGTCGGTACGTTCTTTTCCTTTTTGAACAGACCGGCTTTCACCGGCGTCTTGTAGGCATCGTTCGGGAAGTTCGGATCGGTGTCGTTGTTCTCGGAATCGTTGCCGGCGGCGTGCACGAGCAGCACGTCGTGGTCGGCAGCGTACTGCATGGCCGCATCCACATAGGCTTTCTGTGGGCTGTAGCCTTTGCCGAACGACATGTTGATGATGCTCGCTCCGTTGTCCACCGCGTAGTAGATGGCATTGGCTACGTCTTTATCGCGCTCGTCGCCATCGGGTACGCAGCGGACCGACATGATGCGCACGTTATCGGCCACCCCGTTGATACCGACCCCATTGTCGCGCTTGGCGGCGATGATACCGGCCACGTGGGTGCCGTGGCTGGCGTCGGGTCCGCGGTAGTCGTTGTTGCCATAGTTGCGGCTGCGGAGGTCTTCCGGGTTATCGCCCACCATGGTGCGGGGGTTGTAATCGGGATTGAGGTTGTACGCCAGCTGGCCGTCGAAGTATTCGCTGGCCTGCTTGCGCTGTTCTTCCAGATCGGCGCGGGAGGCGACGCCATTGGCCATCACCCGCTGGAGCAGGGTCACCGCCTCTTTTAATTCGGTGTTGGTACCGGCATTCACTTTGCCAAGCTCTTCCACGGTAAAATCTTTCTTCCCAATTGATTTTTCAACCAGCATGAACGCATCGGCCACTTTATCGATCTGCTTATCGATCTGCGCTTTGCCGTTTTCCGCTTCGCGGCGCTGGTCTTCGAAATCCGTTTTTACCTCTTCAAAATATTTATACTCGGCCGCATCGGCGCCGCTGAGTTTCTTCGGGTCCGTGCCTTTGAAGCGTTTGCCGAGGCGGACGTATTCGCGGGTCAGTTCCAGCGTCTCGTGCTCGACGTTTTGGCCGTCTTTGCCACCCAGGAAGTTCCAGCCGTGCATATCGTCGATATAACCGTTTTTGTCATCGTCGATGCCGTTACCGGCGACCTCGCCGGGGTTGGTCCACATCACGTCTTTCAGGTCTTCGTGCTTATAGTCCACGCCGGAGTCCAGCACGGCGACGATGATGGTCTGGCCTTTCTTGCCCTGCGCTTTCAGGCGGGCCAGGGCTTCGTCGCCACCGGTGCCCTGTACTTTGTCTTTCGTGGGATCGAGCGTAAACCAGTTATCCGGTGCTTTAGTGGCCTGGGCGGCTACGAACAGGGTGGGCAGGCACAGGGCCAGCGTGACCACAGTTTGTTTAAATGTCATGTTGTTAAAAATTAGGTTGAACATTTTATGGTAAGTAAGCCAATGGCCGCCCGTGTTTTCACGCGCGGCCATCACAAACGCCAAAATTAACGGTTTTCTTGCGCGGAATTTTAACATTAGACCAAAGCGGGGCCTGGGGCTTCGGAGGGGGGAGTTGAAGGGGATGGATGGCTTATTTGGCTTTAATTTCTATATCGTTTGTTCCTGCCTGCAGCAGTATTTTTTTTAGCAGGACAATCTGCCCCAGATGATAATGGAGATGTTCAATGATGCCGTGCAGATTGCGGTAATACGTTCCGTATTTTTGATCTATAAACGTTTCTTCCAGCTGCGGCGCCGGCAGCTGTTCGATCAGGCGGGCAAAGTTTTCGGCATCCGTCCAGATTTTATTCAATAACTGTTCCCAGTCTTCCGGAGACTGGATGGGCGGATGGTCAAAACTATAAATATCCTTGGCATCCAGTGGTCCACCCTGCAGCACCTTCGTTACAGCGCTTACGTAGTAATGCGTATGGTAAACAAGGGTCGCAATGGTATTCAGGGAATAAATTTGGGTGGTGGCCTGCTGCCAGGTGACGTCCGCCAGGTGGTCCCTGAGGTTGGACGACGTCCAGTTGCCACCGAAGTGAACGTCCCGGAGGTGCTTTGCTATCTGGGCTGGTGTAGTCATAGTGTGGTTTTTTAGCTGTCTTGTCGCTACCGTAATTAATCCTTAAATTATTAACTGATGTTACGCAAGATATAAAAATCAACCCATCCCTAACCCCCGTAGGTTGCCGCGAACCCTGAAAGGGCTACGATTAGGACACAAACGAGGAGTATTTGTATGCCGATTGCCGCAGACAGGTAGTACCTGGCATTGTGTTGCGCTAAACCCCTTCTCCTTCACCCCTCCACCGCCTCCAGCACCGCCGGCTCCGCCTCCACCGCCGGCCGCTCCATCCGCCACACCCCCACCCAGACCACCGCCACCAGCACCGCCAGCGAGATCCACAAGGCTGAATAGCCCAGGTGCTCGATCATCTGGGTGCCGTATAGCGGCGCGATGATGTTGGCGATCGAATAGGCCATGGTGTACAGCGCCAGGTACTGCCCCTGCCGCTGGCCCGTCGCCCGTTCGTACACGAAGTTGCTGCTGAAGGGCATGACAAAGATCTCGCCGAACGAAATAACGACCATGAACAACAGGCCGGCCACCAGCGCCGCCACCGGGAGCACGAACATCAGGTAGGCCAGGGCGTACAATACCAGCCCTACCCGCACCCAGGCCAGGGGCGGGCGCCGTCCTTCCAGCCGGAAAATGAGCGGCATTTCTACCGCGAAGACGATGAACCCGTTGAGCGCCGTGGCCAGCCCGATCTGCGCCTCCGTCCAGTGGTACACCTCCTTGAAAAAAACCGGCACCGTCCACAGGATCTGCATGAAGACCACGGCATTAAACATGGTCAGCAGCAGGAACCACAGGTAGCGCCGGTCGCGGTAGGGCGAGACGATAGCGATGGGCGCAACGGTCTCCGCGCCGGCCTCCGGCCCCGCATCCGGTACGCTGCGCGGCATCCGCCAGCGCAGCAGCACCGCCGCCAGGATACAGGTCAGGCCGTCGGCCCAGAAGAGCGTGGGCCAGCCGAAGCCGGTGATCAGCAGGCCGCCGAACACCGGGGCGACCGTCCAGCCCAGGTTCACCGCCATGCGGTACAGCGAAATGGAGCGGGTGCGCGTGGCCGGCGTACTGTGCCGCGAAATGGCCACCGAGTTGGCCGGCCGAAAGGCCTCCGAGACGAGACTGAGCGTGAAAACCGTGGCGCACATCCACCAGAAATCGCGCACGAGGATCATCAGCAGCAGCACCACGCCGTTGAGCACCAGGCTCCAGAGTTGTACCGGATAGTATCCCAGCTTGTCCGTGAGCCGCCCGCCCAGGTAAGCGCCCACCATGGCCCCCACCCCGAAACAGCCCATCACGTAGCCGGCTTCCGGGATGCTGAACTGCAGGGACTGGGTGAGGTACAGGGTGACGAAAGCGATCACCATCGAGCCGCAGCGGTTGACGAGGCTGACGAAACTCAGGAACCAGATGGCAGCGGGAAGACCGGCGTAGGAGTTTCGCCAGTGGGTGTAGAATTTGCGCAGCATAGTAGTGGACGGTTGGACGGATGGATTGCGCACTTTCCGGTCTGCCTGGCAGAGCGGAGGTACGGAGGCGGTTTATGTGGATTAACCAAATAAACAACTGCGCAACCCCCGCCAATGGTTCCCAGGAAGAATATTATTTTATGTGCGGAAAATCACCCCCGCTCGTACAAAGCCCTGGGGATCACCCGAAAGAGCAGCGCCATCAGCGCCCAGCGCCGGGTGATGTAGGCCACCCGGGCCCGCCGGTCGATGGCCGCGAGGATCTGCCGGGCGGCCTTTTCCGGCGTCGAGACCCAGAACATCTGCGCGTTCTGTTCAGTCATCGGCGTATGCACGAATCCAGGGCGGATGTCGGTGACTGTCAGCGGCATGCGGTGGCGCCGTGCCTTCTGACGCATGCCTTCCATGTAGTTAGCCATGAAAGCCTTGGAAGCATTGTAGGCCGGCGCCGCGCGGCCACCGCGCAAAGCGGCTACCGACGATACGCCGACGAACTGGCCGCCGCCGCGCGTACGAAAATACTGGTAGGCCCAGGTCGCCACTTCCACGAAGCCGGTCACGTTCACGTCGATCGTCTTCTTATCGATGGCAAAGTCCAGATTTTTGTTGGCCAGCCCGACGCCCGAATTGTAGACCACCACGTCGGCGGGTCCCATTTCGACGAGCAGGTCCTCGATCACCGCCAGGCTGTTCGGCGCCGTTACATCGTGCTGCCGGATGTGGATGCGGTCGGGTTGGAGCAGGCGCAGTTGTTCGAGCAGTTCGTGGCGCCGGCCGGTAGCGCCGGCCCGCCAGCCGGCCCGGACGCAGGCCTCGGCCAGGTAGTAGCCAATGCCCGAGGTGGCGCCGATGATCAGAATTGTTTTCGGTGTGGTCATGATCTTGAAATGAAGGCAAATTTCAATTTTTCGGGGAAAATTTCCCCTGCTTTAGGGTTCCACCGGACGCATTTTATTGACTTGCCCGGTCCGCCAAACGCAGCGTCACCGCCTGCGCGTGCGCATCGAGTCCCTCCGCCTGCGCCATGGTCACCACCGTCGGACCCAGCCGCTCCAATCCTTCCCGGCTGATCTGCTGAAAGGTAACTTTGCGCACAAAACTATCCACCGACACGCCGGCGTAGGCCCGCGCATGACCCGCCGTGGGCAAAGTGTGGTTGGTACCGGAAGCATAATCACCCGCGCTCTCCGGGGTGAACGACCCGAGGAACACCGACCCGGCGTTGACCACCTGCGCCGCCCAGTAGGCCGGGTGCTCCACCTGCAGCAACAGATGTTCCGGGGCATAGGCGTTGATCCAGGCCATGCCTTCCAGTAAATCCTTGACCAGCAAGGCTTTACTATTGCTCAAGGCCGCTTCTGCCAAAGCGCGGCGCGGCAGTATGGCCAGTTGTTTTTCCAGCTCCACTTCCACGGCAGCGATCAGATCCGCCTGGTCGGTGACCAGCAGGACCTGGCTGTCGGCGCCGTGTTCGGCCTGGCTAAGCAGGTCGGCGGCCACGAAGCGCGGATTGGCCGTGGCATCGGCCAGCACGGCCACCTCCGACGGACCGGCCGGCATGTCGATGGCCACGTCTTCCAGGCTGACGAGTTGTTTGGCCGTGGTGACCCAGGCGTTGCCGGGACCGAATATTTTCCAGACCCGCGGTATGGAAGCGGTACCGAAAGCCATCGCGCCAATCGCCTGCACGCCCCCCACGCGGAAGATGCGCCGGATGCCGCAGAGTTGCGCGGCAAACAGAATGGCCGGATGCACCGAGCCGTCGCGTTGCGGCGGCGTACAGAGCACGACTTCCCGGCAGCCGGCAATTTGCGCCGGTACGCCCAGCATCAGCACGGTGGAAAACAGTGGCGCCGTGCCGCCTGGCACATACAAGCCCACCCGCTCGATGGGCAGGCTTTTTCGCCAGCACAGCACCCCCGGCAGCGTCTCCACCGGCGGCAGTTCCTCGCGCTGTGCTTGGTGAAAGGCCCGGATATTGGCGTAGGCCTGCCGGATGGCCGCCTGCAATGCCGTGGGCACCAAAGCCTCGGCAGCGGCCAGTTCGGCGGCGGTCAGTTCTAATTGTTCGGGCACAAAACCGTCAAACTGGGCAGTCAACAACCGGACCGCCGCATCGCCTTGGTCCTGGACGGCGGCGAGCATGGCGGCCACTTTTTCCCGGCGGGCGGGCGCATCGGCATCGGTAGGCCGGGCTATTATTTTGGCAGCCTGGGCGAAATCGGGATAAGGAAGGACTTGCATGGCCAATGAATAGCTGATTCGCGCAAAATGTTGTACGACGGACTTCCAAGTCCGTCGATCATTAGAGGATCATGCGCTCAATGGGCACCACCAGAATACCCTCCGCGCCGGCCGCCTTGAGCTGCTCGAGCACGTCCCAGAATACTTCTTCGCGGACCACACTGTGCAGGCTGCTCCAGCCGGATATGGCCAGCGGCAGCACCGTCGGACTTTTCATGCCGGGCAGCAAGGCGATGATGTCGGCGATGCGCGCGTTGGGCACGTTCATCAGAATATAACGGTGGCCTTTGGCATTCCGGTTGGCGGAGAGGCGAAACAGCAGGCGGTCGAGAATCTCCTGCTTGTCCGCCGAAAGACCGGGATGGGCGACCAGCAGCGCCTCCGATTCCAGCACCGTTTCCACTTCGCGCAGGCCGTTGGCGAGCAGCGTGCTGCCCGTGCCGACGATGTCGAAAATGGCGTCGGCCAGGCCCAGCGAGGGGGTGATTTCCACGGCGCCGCTGATCTCGTGAATATCGGCCGCCACGTTTTTTTGGGCCAGGAAATTCTCCAGGATGCGTACATAACTGGTCGCTATGCGCCAGCCGGCCAGGCTGTGAACGCCCTCATAGGCGGCGTTTTTGGGCAAGGCGATGCTCATCCGGCATTTGCCAAAACCCAATCGCTCCACTACACGGACGGTTTTGGCCTTCTCCAGCAGCACGTTTTCAC
>JBKJKS010000233.1:0-4459 GCA_046597295.1 Saprospiraceae bacterium | reverse complement strand
GTCGAGGTTGTAGACTTCCAGGCGCAGGCTGGAGCGGTGTTCGCCGGCGCGCATCAGCTCGTCTTTGCGCAGCACTTTGACCAGTTTGCCGGCGGCATCGTACAACACCAGGGAAATGAGTTCGTCTCGTTCGAGGGTGTAGCGATAATTGCCTTCCACCACCAGCGCTTCGCCAAGCCCGGCGCGTTCCCCCGGTTGCGCCGGCGCCGTGCGGTACTTGATCGTATAACCCGGCGGGTTTTTGCCGAGCAATGTAGCCGTGAACTGGACCAGCGCCGGATCGGTAATGCTGCCGAGCGGCCCCCCGTTCGTGACGCACCACACCGCATTTTGGGCGTCTCCACTCGCCGATTTGCCATTCTCTACGATAAATTGCAACAGCTGGCGCAGGTTCTCCGCCGCCAGGGCGCCCAAGGCAAAAGTCGACCCGGTGGTCGGCGACCAATCGCCGGCCTGGGTACAAAAGGTGCGCAACAGCATTTCGGCCGGCTCCTTAGCGGAGACGGCCCATTCGCGGGACTCAGCCACTACCAGCGTTTGCTGCGCCGAGTCGGCGGGTTCCAGCAGCTGTCCCTGCGCCACACGGAGTCGCAGTTTTTGCCCGCGCAGACTGCGGCAGACGATTTTCAGGCATTCCCCCTGGTGCCCGCCCAGGCTTTGGATGTCGAGGGCCACCAATTTTTTGGAAAGTGCCTCCGCCAGGTCGTAAGTGGTGGTTTTATTGGCTGCCGGCGTATTTTTTTGACAAAGAACGGGTCGGGCAAGCAATAGCAATAGGTACAGCAGCAAATATTTCAGCATAGAAGTGGTTGTCGTTCAATGATTTACTCCGTCACCAGCTTCACGCTCTCCTGCTTCTTGCGGCCCGCCACCAAATCGATGGTTTGTTCCTGCGTACCGTCGCTGATCAGCACGCGGGCCGTATTGGGTTCCGATTTGCCGAAATTATCGGCGTATACCGTGAGCAGGTATTCCTTTTTCCCGGGTGGCAGGGTGATCTTGAACTCGCGCGGCTTCTTGGTCAGGCTGATCTGATCGACCACCCGTTTATCGTCGATGAAAATGGAGACGATGTCGCCGTCTTCCAGCTGGCTATCCCAGATTTTGACCCATATTTCGCGGGTTTTCACCTGCACGGTCTCGTTCACCTGCACTTCGCGGCCTTCGATGAGCAGGGGCGGCGTGGGCTTTTGCACAACGACCGGCGCCGGTGGCGTCACGACCGGTTTGTCAGCGGGTTTCACCGCTGGTTTTTCCAGCTTTTTCACTGGTTTGGGCTGCTCCGCCACGGGGCGGGATTCTTCGTCGCAGGGCAGTTTGCAGGTGCCGGTGAACATAATATCGAACCCGGGCCCGGGTTCGGTCACGTTGCTGATCAGGATGACGTATTTCTCGCCGGCGATCACCCGCAGGGGCGCCAGCCAGGTATTATCGCTTTCATCACCGCAACCGGCGTCTTCGCTGGTGTCTTTTTCACCGTCGCGCAGACCGGTGGCGCCCATGCAGGGGCTGTTGCCCACATTATAACGGCTGTCGCCGGCGGCCATGCAGCGGACGATCTGCTTGTAGCGGCAGTCGCCCGTCGGCGGCAGCTTGAAGACCACAAAGTCGATATCGTGCTCCGGGTTGCGCGGCCGGATGGTGAAGGCCAGCGAACCGGATTTGGCAATTTCAAATTTGATCCACGTCGAGTTTTCTTCGGCCTGTCCGTAGTTTTCGCCGTTCATGAAGCAGGCGGTGAAATCGGCTTCCGTCTTGTCGCTGCCTTCACCGCCCACCCGGTCCACGCCGTAATTTTGTTTTTTGCAAATG
The DNA here is from genome assembly GCA_046597295.1 of Saprospiraceae bacterium. Lineage (GTDB taxonomy): Bacteria > Bacteroidota > Bacteroidia > Chitinophagales > Saprospiraceae > M3007. The sequence continues at coordinate 2,647 of JBKJKS010000233.1, read as the reverse complement.
CTCATGGCTGTGCCGCAGTCGGCATAGCCCTGCGCGAAAAGCGCAAAAGGGAGGAGAAAAAGGGTCGACCCTGTCAATAATCGTCGCATAAGAGGGGTGTTTGTTTGGTACGTAAAACGGCTAACAAACGAAGGTTTAGGGGAAACAGTTTGTGGCTGCTGCCCAAAATTTCGAAAACCGGATTATTCAACCACCCGCTGTCCCGGCAGCGTCCGTTACAACAGGCCTTTTCCCTGCATTTGATTCAACAGTATTTGCGTCTGGGTGAGGTGGCGTTGGGCGTGCCGGACCTGCCATTCAAAGGTGTTGCCTAAAGTATAGTGAAAAAACCCGGAGGCGCCGCGCCCTATTTTCGGACGATTGAGGTCCACCTCCCGGGCTTGGTGCAAATTGCGCAGCACCCTTTCACAGTTGATAATGAACGTTTTAATCACTTCCGGACCGAGCGGCTGGCGGTGAAAATTGTAACGCTTAGGGGTTTTGCGGGGCATCGGATTGGCCACATCGGCCCGGCGGATATCCCGGCGGGCCGTGGCGGTATACTGCACCTCGCCATCCGGTTTCCATTGGCGGGCCTTGGCCTTGTGGATGGCGGCCTCGATGCGCGGCAGGAACAGTTCCGCAAAGGCATTGAGGTGTGCAAAGCACTCCAGTACATTCCAGCGAAGCGGATTGGGCCGGTACAGCAACACCGTTTCCTCCAGGGGGGCCAGCTGGGTCCGCACCTGATGGAGCAGACGGCGCAGGTCGGTCTCCAGTTGGTCAAGCAGTTCGTTTTGTTGCACGGAAAGGGGAGCGGTCAAAAGCGGATAGTAGGGTGGAGGGCAAAAGTAGCACCCTCTGGCTAACCGTTTGCAAACCATTGGCTTAATTTTTCACCAAATTGACGACCTTTGCGGCCCTTTAAAAGAAAGAGCAAATAAGCAATAGGCAAATAAGCAAATAAAAGTACAACTTGTCAATAATTAGCAATTTATTGCCCATTGCCCATTGCCCATTGCCCATTGCCCATTGCCCATTGCCTTTTTGCCTTTTTGCCTTTTTGCCTTTTGCCTTTTTGCCTTTTGCCTTTTGCCTTTTGCCTTTTGCCTTTTGCCTTTTGACCTATGCGCGCCAGAACATTCCGTCCCGATAAAATAAACGTCATCACCCTGGGCTGCTCCAAGAACCTGGTGGACAGTGAGAACCTGATCACCCAACTGCGGGGTAACGACTACGAGGTAACCCACGAGCGCGAAGACGCCCGGGCCAATGTGGTCATCATCAACACCTGCGGCTTCATCGACCTGGCTAAACAGGAGAGCATCGAGACCATTGTGGAGCATGCCACGTTGAAAAAAGCCGGCCAGATCGAGAAGTTATACGTCACCGGTTGCCTGTCCCAACGCTACAAAGACGATCTCGAGCAGGAAATACCCGAAGTCGACGCCTTTTTCGGCACCCTCGAAATGCCCGCCCTGCTGGCCCGGCTGAATGCCGACTACAAGCACGAACTGCTGGGCGAACGCCAGATCACCACGCTGCCGCACTACGCCTACCTGAAAATTGCCGAAGGCTGCAACCGTACCTGCTCCTTCTGCGCTATTCCGCTCATGCGCGGCAAACACGTCAGCCGCCCGATCGACGAATTGGTCGCCGAGGCCAGCAACCTGGCCCGCCGGGGCGTGAAGGAACTCCTGCTCATTGCCCAGGAACTGACCTACTATGGACTCGATCTCTACAAACAGCGCGAACTGCCGCGCCTGCTGCACGCTCTGGCCGATGTGGAAGGCATTGAATGGATCCGGCTGCACTATGCCTACCCGTCCAAATTTCCGCTGGACATCCTCGACGTGATGGCCGCCCGTCCGCAGATCTGTAATTATCTCGACATCCCGCTGCAGCATGCCAGCGATCCGGTGCTCGAATTGATGCGCCGGCAGATCACCCGGGCCGAAACGACGGAATTACTGGCTACAATCCGGGAAAAGGTGCCCGGCATCGCCCTGCGCACCACTTTTCTGGTCGGTCACCCCGGCGAGACGGACGATGATTTCGAGCAATTGCTGGATTTCGTACAGGAGCAACAGTTCGACCGGGTCGGCGTCTTCCAGTATTCGCACGAAGAAAGCACCCGCGCCTACGACCTGCCGGATGATATTCCCGCCGAAGTGAAAGCCGAACGCGCCCAGCGCCTGATGGAAGTCCAGTCCGATATTTCGCGCCGCCACAACGAAGCCAAGATCGGTCAGACGTTCAGGACGCTATTCGACCGCCAGGAGGGCAAATACTACATCGGGCGTACCGAAGCGGATTCGCCGGAAGTGGATAATGAAGTGCTGGTGCCGGTCAAGGGCAACTACCTGCGGCTCGGCGATTTCGCCCAGGTGCGGATCACCGGCGCGGAAGAATTCGATCTGTATGGCGAGCTGGTGCTGTCTTGACCATCCTATTGGTTATCTTGTAAGGATTCCGAATCACTCTGCACTGTTTTTTCCACAGCCTGTGGCGGGACAAATTAGAACCCCACGTATTTCGAAGCCACCAGTAACGCAGCCAGCACGACCCCGACGATGATGGCCAGCACCACCAACACGAAATTGTAAGCCGAATGCTTTTGGGCCGGCAGCGTATCGAACGCTGCCTCGGCGAGTATTTCGCGGGCCAC
>JBKJKS010000667.1:0-4459 GCA_046597295.1 Saprospiraceae bacterium | reverse complement strand
CGACGACCACGACGGTCTTGAAACCCAGGTTTTTGATTTCGGGCAACATCCGGGCAGCTTCGTTCCAGGTAGCAAAGGTACCCGTAAAATAATAGTATTGGCCGTTCGCGGTTTCTTCCTGTACATCGCTGAGCAGGGACAAACGACCGGAGCTGCGGCTCATGCGGGTTTTCCAACTCAGTAATTGGATCCGGTAGCCCTTTTTTACGGGCGTTATGACCGTGATGCCCCCTTTTACCGCCTTGACGGGAGGGGTGCTGCCAGTGGTGGTGGGCTTCTTTTGGGTGGTCGGCGGAGCGGCCGGCTGGCTGGTGGCCGGTTTCGACGTCTTTTGCGCGGCAGCGGGCTTGGTCGGAGTGATGGCCGTGCCTTCCAGCTGCGATTTATAGGCCACAAAGGCCTTAAAGATCGCGAAAGCCATTCTATCCTGGCCTTCCTCGGAAGCGATGAAGGCTTCCTCGGTTACGTTGGTGAGGTAGCCGGTTTCGATGAGCACGGCTGGCATGGCGGTTTCCCGAATGACCAGGAACCCGGCTTGCTTCACGCCTTTATCCTCGCGCTTGGCCTGTAGGTGGGCCTGTTCCTGCACCAGGCTGGCAAACAGAATACTTTGCTCGAGGTAGGCACTTTGCCAGACCGAATTGAGGATGTGGGCTTCGGGGCTGTTCGGGTCGTAGCCGCCGTAGTTCTGGCGATAATTGTCTTCCAGCGAAATGACGGAGTTCTCCCGCTTCGCGACTTCCAGGTTATGGTCGGCGCGGTTCACCCCCAGCACATAGGTTTCCGTGCCGCTCACCCGCGGTGTCGGCATGGAATTACAGTGGACGCTGATAAAAAGATCGGCCTTGTTGCGGTTGGCAATGGCCGCCCGTTCGTTGAGTTCGATGAATTCATCCTTATCGCGGGTGTAAATGACCTTGACAGCCGGGCAGTTGGCTTCGAGGTAGGCGCCGAGTTGGAGGACGATGGCCAGGGCATTGTTTTTTTCGTAGGAAGTAGCGCCCAGGCAACCGGGATCCTTACCGCCGTGACCGGCGTCGAGGACCACCGTTTTAATGCGGTAGCCGGCCGCAGCGGGATTCATAGGCGCCCCGGCAGGCGATGTGGCGTTGGCGACGAACAGGGATTGCGTACCTTCGCCCCCGTTTATGCCGCGCGACCAATGGGCCCGCTCGGGAATACCCCGGCGACCATCGGGGCGGAGGAAGTTAAAATTTTGTAAAGTAACCAACGTGGCCACGATGGCCAGCGTTCCTAGGGCAAATTTTGACGTCATAGCATGGTTTTGGGCGTCCATCTCGGTTTTGTAAAAGTGAGGAACATGATTTTAGCGCCAAATTCCCACCAGAATTGCACATTGTGAAAAAACTACCCGGCAAATATCGGTTTTTCTTCCAAATTGCCTGCCTGCTCCTCAGCGGATTGCTGCGGGCGCAAACGCCGGACACGGCCCTGCTGCCCGGGATAGACCAACAGTTACGTCGGATAGTCACCGACACGCTGCCCCCCACAACAGCAGACACGGTCGCGGTCGACTCGGCGGTGGTGAATCTCAGCCGGGTGCGCCTATCGAACGAAGGACTGGACGATGTAGTGGAATACGGCGCCAAAGACTCCATGTGGTTCGACGTAAAAAACAAGCGGCTGCACCTGTACGGGCAGGCGACGGTGAAATACACGACCCTGAATATTGCGGCCGGTTACATTTTACTGGACTATGTCAAGAACGAAATTTCCGCCGAATCATTTCCCGACAGCTCCGGCGCATTGGCCGGGTACCCGAAATTCAACGGCAATGATCAGTCGTTCGATGCCAACCGCCTGCGTTTTAATTTCAAGACCAAAAAAGGCATTATTTACGAAGCCCGGACCAAGCAGGAAGACCTGTACATCCTGGGGGAACGATCCAAGTTCGTCGGCTCCGCAACGGGCGATACCAGCCAGCAACGCAACACGATCTTCAATCAGAATTCGATCCTGACCACCTGCGATGAGGTGCATCCCCACTACGGCATCCGGGCAAAAAAGCTGAAGGTCATTCCCGACCGGATGGTCATTACCGGACCGGCCAATCTGGAGATCGGCGGCGTGCCGACGCCGTTGTATCTGCCGTTCGGTTTTTTTCCGATCAGCAAAAGCCGCCGGGCCGGCCTCATTATTCCCCGCGATTTCGAATTTGCCCGGATCGAGGGACTGGGGGTCAAAGATTTCGGCTGGTACCAGCCCATCAGCCAGCACATGGATGCCAAGCTGCTGTTCAATGCTTACACCAACGGCTCCTGGGGCACGTCGGGTACCCTGCGTTATGATCGCAACTACCATTACGAAGGCAACTTTTTGCTGACGTACAACACCCGCATATCGGAGGACAGGTTTGCCAAACGGATCAAAAACAAGTCTTTCGGCCTTAAATGGACGCACCAGCAGGATGCTAAAGCCCACCCCACCCGGCGCTTTGGCGGCACGGTGGACATCGAAACCAACCGCGACCAGAACCGCAACCGGAATGACTACCGGAGTGTGCATGAAAATTCGCTGAGCTCCAACCTCAATTATTCGCAAAGTTTTCCCGGTAAGCCATTCAACCTCACCGCCGGGATGAGCCACTCCCAGAACACCCAGACCCGGGTGATGACGATCAGCTTCCCCAACGTGAATTTTAACATGCAGCGCATCTATCCTTTCAAGCGCAAGGAAAGTGACGGTACGGAACGCTGGTACGAAAAACTCTCGTTGACCTATAACTCGTCCCTGCAAAACACCGTGCGGGTGCCGGATACCCTGCTTTTTACCCGGGCGACCCTGCAGAACGCCCGCCTGGGCATTCAGCACCGGGCCAGCACGGACTACACCTTCAAGCTGTTCAAGTACATCAATATTGCGCCGCGAATGAGCTATGAGGAGAATTGGTACCCCTACACGATCGAAAAAGTACTGTTGTCCATCAACCGGCTGAAGATCGATACCTTCGAGCAGAATGGCGAAACCTTCTACGCAGTGGATAGCCTGAAGTCCAGGTTCGGGGTAGACACGACGCTGCGCCGCTATGGTTTCAAGACTTTCCGCACCTACGATGCGGGCGTTTCGGCCAATACCACCTTGTTTTTTACCCGGCAATTTAAAAAAGGCTGGTTTAGGGGCTTCCGGCACAAAATCACGCCTTCCGTCAGCATGGGCGTGGGTCCCGACTTCACGCAGCCGCGTTATCAGCGGTACTTCGATACCTACGCTACCGACAGTCGCAAAGGCTTTGGCGATACGCTCCGGTACAGCATTTTTGACGACGGGGTCTTTGGGCGGCCCAGCTATAACCCGCGCCAGGTAGCGCTGGGCTACAGCCTGGGTAATGTGCTTGAATTCAAACACCGGGCCCGGCGTGACAGTACGGGCACGGCCCGACCCGATAAAAAGGTGACCCTGTTCAACAACCTGGCCTTTTCGGGTTCGTATAGCCTGACTGCGGATACCTTGAAATGGAGCACCATCGGCACCGGCGGCTCTTTCCGGCTGTTTAAAGGCATCACGAATATCAACTGGGGGGCTTTATTCGATCCCTATATCAGTGATGCCCGGGGCCGGCGAATCAATAAATTTGCCTTGCGCGAACAAGGCCGGCTGGTGCGACTCATTAATTTTCAATTTCAGTTCAGTACGGGTTTTACGGTGAGCCAAATACGGAAGGCGCTGGAAAAAAAGAGTACTGCCAGCACCACCCCTGCCCTGCGCGACGACCTGATCGGTTGGTTCGATAACTTCCGGATCAGCCACAACATTTCCTTCGCCCGCAGCCTGCGCCCCACCGGCTATGGCACCACCCGCGATACCTTCGTCATCAGCGGCAACAACATCAGCCTCAACGGCAGTATTCCGCTCACCTCGAAATGGAGCATTGACCTCAATAACATCAGTTACGACCTGGTCTCCAAAAGGATCGTGTATCCCGACCTGGGCATCACCCGCGATTTGCACTGCTGGCAACTGAGCCTGAGCTGGCAGCCCACCCGCGGCACCTACTTTTTTACGATCAATGTAAAACCCGGCAGCCTGGAGTTTCTTAAACTGCCGTATCAGAAGAATTTCTACGATGCGCGGCAATGACCCCACCCCTAGTCCAGCCCCCAATCAATCGTCGCCTGCCCCTGTCGTTCCAGTATTTCATTGGTTTTGGAAAAATGTTTATTGCCGCTGAAAGCATCGCGGGCCAGCGGCGAGGGGTGGGCAGCTTCGAGCACATGGTGCTTGTCGAGGTCGATGAGGGCCTTCTTGCCCTGGGCAAATTTGCCCCAGAGCAGAAAGACCAGCCCGCTCTTCCGGGCCGATAGTTGCCGGATGACGGCATCGGTAAAGGTTTGCCAGCCGATTTTCTGCTGGGAAGCGGCCTGCCGCGCCTCCACGGTAAGGATCGCATTGAGCAGCAGCACACCCTGACCGGCCCATGGGGTGAGGTCGCCGTGTTTGG
>JBKJKS010000670.1:0-5037 GCA_046597295.1 Saprospiraceae bacterium | reverse complement strand
GACTGCCGGATCTCGGTTATTTTCTGCTTGGCACTATCGGCTACGAAAATCATAATAAGGGTTGATACTCAACACCCTGTATCGGCAGCATGCTTCCTTTTGAGCCAGTGATATTTTTTTATGGCAGCCGGCCGTGTTTTCCCGGTTCGCTTTTTGAAACGACCCCGCCCAACGGCGGGGTTTTTTTAATGAATAACCGTTTTTCCGCGATGTTTTCCCTGCATAAAGTATTGTCTGTGAACAAGTTATTTTTTATTACCCTGCTGCTCGTCCTTTTTCTGCTGCCCGGCTGCGGCGAAGGCGACGAGCGCCGTTTGCCGGATGTGTCCGGCATTGCGGTGGACATCAAACTGCAGCGCTTCGAGCAGGATCTGTTCCGGCTGGACACCAATGATCTGGCGGCCGGTATGCAGCAGTTGACTGCCAAATATCCGGAACTGCTCCCGCTGTTCGCGCTCAACATCATCCACGATCAGACCAATCCCCAGGAGACACCGCTGCAGGCGGTCGGCAGTTTTCTGCGCGCTCCGGAGGTACATCACCTGAACGACACGGTACAACAGTTATACAGCGACCTCGGCTGGCTGGAGCGCGACCTGACCCAAATGTTCAAATATTACAAATACTATTTTCCCCGCCAGCCGGTGCCGCAAGTGGTGACCATTGTCTCCGAATTCGGCACCGACGCTTTTACGGCGGGCGACAGCCTCTGCGGCATTGGCCTGGATATGTACCTCGGCGAAAACTTTCCCGGCTACAATCCCCAGATTTTTCCAGACTACATCCGGCGGCAGTTTAGCCGGGAGTACATCGCGCTGCGCCTCGCCAAAGCGGTTGTCCAGAACGTCGTGGAAGCGCCACCCGGGCAGCGGCTGCTCGATCTGATGCTGTACAACGGCAAGCAACTCTACCTCGTGGATTGCCTGCTGCCCCTGCTGCCGGACAGCATGAAAATGGGCTACACCCGCGCCCAGCTGGAAGGCAGCGTGGCCAACGAGCAGCAGGTGTGGGCGCGGCTGCTGTCGCAAAACTTGCTGTATTCCACGGACTTTGGTAAATTCAAGAAACTGGTGACGCCCAGCCCCAATGCGCCGGTGGTGTTCCAGGAGGCGCCCGGCGAGGTCGGCAACTGGCTGGGCTGGCAGATCGTGAAAGCGTACATGAAACGGCACCCGGAAACAACGATGGAGCAGTTGCTGAACTTTTCGGATGCCCAGAAGTTTCTGGAAGCGGCCAAGTACAAGCCCCGGCGCCAGTAGGCCGCCGGATTTGCGTTTATTTCAAATGCACACTACCTTGCGGCTATGAACATCCGTGCCAGCATTTCCGCCCGGTCAGGGCTTCGCCGCATCGTCCGGGCGACGCTGGGATGTTTGCTCCTGGCCACCCTGCCAGCCGCCGCGCAACCGACCTTCGTGGCCTCGGTGGAATCGCCCGAAGTGGTGGCGGGCAGCCGTTTTGAAGTGTCTTTTGCTTTAAAAAACGGCGAGGGCGCCAATTTTCGTCCCCCTTCCTTTGCCAATTTCCGGGTGGTCAGTGGCCCGAATCTTACGTCCGGCATGACGATCATCAATGGCAACTACCTGGTGCACCGCACCTGGAGCTACGAGCTGGAGGCCAAGACCAAAGGAAAATTCACCATCGGACCGGCCAAAGTCAGCGTGAACGGCCGCTCGCTGAGCAGCAATCTGCTCACAATCCGGGTGGTGGCCGCCCGGAACGGCAATGGCGGTATTCCCATTGGCGCAGCCGAAGACCTGTTCATCGTCGGCGAGCTGAGTGCCGGGGAAGCCTGGGTGGGGCAGCAACTTACCTACTGGGTCAAGTTGTACACCCTGCTGACCCTGGAAGGCTACGATCTGATCGAATTGCCTGATTTTCAGGGATTTTATGCCAAAGAAAAAATCCGTTTCGATACACGCGTACAGTACCAGACTATCAAGGGCAAGAAATACGCGGTGAAGATCCTGCACGCGGAAGCGGTGTTTCCGCAGGAACCCGGCGAGCGGACTATTGGCGTGGCGCGGGTCCGCGTCGGCGTGGAACGTTCCGGCCCTTTGGGGATGCTCGGGCCGTTGCCGAAGGTGTTGAACACCCTGCCCATCCGGTTGCGGGTGAAGCCCTTGCCCGAACCGGCCCCCGCGCAGTTCGGCGGCGTGGTCGGGCAGTACACCTGGCAAGCTACGACCGACCGGGATTCGCTCAGTACCGACGAGGCCCTGACCCTGCGCATCCAGCTGAGCGGCAACGGTGATCCTAAGCGCATGGCGCTGCCCGTGCTGACCCTGCCCGCCGGCCTGGAGGCCTTCGAACCGAAAGTACTGGAAGAAGAGGAGTACGAAAACGGCCAGCAGATCGTGCATCGCAAAACCCTGGAATACGCCATCCTGCCCAAGGAACCGGGCGACTATACGCTGCGTCCGGAATGGGTGGTGTTCGATCCGGACAGCAACCGCTATATGACGCTGCAGGTGGATACGGCGCTCCAATTTCGGGTGAGCATCGGGAAAAATTACCGGGCTGATCAGACCGGCATCGATACATTGCCGGTGGCCCCTCCACCGGAAAACTGGTTTTCCCATACGTGGAAACAGATAAGTGACTGGCTGGCCCTGCCCTGGGTCTGGGGTGGTCTGGCCGGCCTGGCCGGTCTGCTGCTGATCTTTTCCTGGATGAAGCGTCAAGGCAGGTCGAGGGCCGGCAAACCGGCGATTATGGTCCCGATCAACTACCTGGAGCAATTTGGCCAGGCGCGCCAGTTGCTGAACAGCCCGGACCCACGCCTCTTCTACGACGCACTGCTGCGGGGATTGCATAATTACCTGAGCAAGCGCCTGGCACTGTCTCCGGCCCAGCTCAGCGTGGCCAACGTGCAGCATCGTTTGACCGAACGGCGGGTGCCGGCCAACCACATTCAATCCTTATTCGACCTGTGGCAAACCTGTGAACAGGCCATTTTTGCCGGACAACCCGGCAGCGGAAGCCCGGAAATCAATTTACGAACCGCCGAGCAGCTGGTCCATACCCTGGAGCGCGATCTCACGTCGTCTTTATGAAAGAAAAAATCCAAGCCCTCGCCCACGACTATCACCAGGAAGCCGTGGCCAACCGCCGCCACCTGCACCAGTACCCGGAACTCTCGTTTCAGGAGGTGCTCACTGGCCAGTACGTAGCGGCCCGGCTCCAGGAAATCGGTGTCGAATACCAGCACGGCATTGCCGGCAACGGACTGGTGGCGCTGCTGAAAGGGAAGAATCCCCGCAAGCGTACCATCGCGCTGCGCGGCGATATGGATGCGCTGCCGATCCAGGAGACCAACGCCGTGGACTATAAAAGCCGGCACGCGGGCGTCATGCACGCCTGCGGCCACGACGTGCACACCGCTTCCCTGCTGGGCGTGGTGCACATCCTGCATACGCTGCGGGCCGACTGGGAAGGCAGCGTGAAGTGCATTTTTCAACCGGGCGAGGAGCGGCTGCCGGGCGGGGCCAGTATCATGATCCGCGAAGGGGTGCTGGACAATCCCAAACCGGTCAGTATTTTCGGCCAGCACGTGCATCCGCCGCTGCGGGCCGGCCTGATCGGTTTGAAACCGGGCATTTACATGGCTTCCGCCGACGAAATATTCGTCACGGTGAAAGGCCGGGGCGGACACGGCGCCATGCCGCAGGAGTGCGTGGACCCCGTGGTGATCACCGCGCAGATTATCGTCGCACTGCAACAGGTCATCAGCCGCTACGCCGATCCGGGGGTGCCGACCGTCCTGACTTTCGGCAAGATCAACTCCACCGGCGGCGCCACCAACATCATTCCCAACGAAGTCAAACTGGAGGGTACTTTCCGCACCATGCACGAGAAATGGCGCTCCGAAGCCCACCGGCGCATGAAAAAAATCGCCGAAAGCATCGCCAAAGGCTTTGGAGCGGCCTGCGAATTCCGTATCGACCGGGGCTACCCGGTGCTGTACAACCACGAGGAATTGACCGCCCGCACCAAAAAGTGGGCGATCGAATACTTAGGCAAGGATAAAGTGGTGGACCTGCCGGCCCGCATGACCGCCGAGGATTTCGCCTATTTCGCCCAGGCCATGCCGGCCTGTTTCTACCGGCTGGGCACCGGCAACCCCGAACGCGGCATCACCTCGCCCCTGCATACCAGCACCTTCGACGTGGACGAGGCGGCGCTGGAAACGGGCATGGGCCTGATGGCCTGGCTGGCCGTGCAGGAGCTGGGGAAGAAGTAGTGAGACTCTGCAGGGGCTTGGCGATGCTAAAGTATCCATAAATCGGTGAGCCCCTGCAGAGTCTCACTTGCTATTCCCTATTTCAGCACCATCACTTTCCCCACCCATTGCCGTCCCGTTTGCACTTCCTGCACGGTCAGCACATACAAGCCGTCGGGCAAACGGCCCAGGTTGATTTCCGCGCCCTGCACGTCCATTTCCTGTACCAGCCGGCCATGCATGTCCTGCACCCGCACCCGGCTGGCCGGCGCATCGCGCCAGGGCAGGTACACCAGTCCGGTGCTGGGATTGGGATAGAGCTGCAACATTTCCCCGGGCTCGGTACCGGCCGTTCCCACGGTCTGAATATGCACGATCTTGCAGTGGCTATCGCTGCCGTAGGCATTGCTCACCGTCTGGCAGACGGTGTAAAAGCCCGGTGCGGCGTAGGTATGCGCCGGGCTGGTATCCTGGCTGGTGGCGCCGTCGCCAAAGTCCCAGTGCCAGGTGGCAGGTGCGTAAGCCGATACGTCCCAGAACTGCATGCTCAGGCCACTGGTATCGGATGGGTCGGGCCGGAAATTGGCCAGCGGCAGGTTATCGATGCCGAGGGTATCGCAGGGGCTGCCGTCCAGGGAGCCAAGGCGGTAGTTGGGGAAGTTGGGGGGACTGCGGTAGTAGTAAGGAAAATCAAAAACGTGCTGCTGCATGTCGCAGGCCGTGCCGCCTAGGTTGGGGCGGTTGATGACGTTCATGGAAGTGGTCGTACCAGGCGGCTGGACGTATAGCCGGCCATCGGGACCGGGAATAATGCA
>JBKJKS010000297.1:0-3234 GCA_046597295.1 Saprospiraceae bacterium | reverse complement strand
AAAAAGTCAGCCTCTCAGATGATGAACTCCGCCGCCTTCGGGCAAATAATCATCCTCATCGTTTATCTACCGATTTTAGCCCTGGTGGGCGTGGAAGGCAAGATGTTCGGACCCATGGCGCAGACGGTTTCGTTCGCCATTCTGGGCGCTTTTTTGCTTTCGCTGACTTATATTCCCATGATGTCGGCTTTGTTTTTGAGTAAAAAAGTTTCCCCCTTTCAGGGGGGACGGAAGGGGGGTGCGAATGTTTCCGACCGAATGATGGCCTTTTTTCAGCGGCTTTATACACCCGCCATTCAGTTCGCCCTACGCCGGAAATTGCTGGCCGTAGTAAGCAGCGTGGCTCTTCTGGTGGTCAGCCTACTCGTTTTTACGCGCCTGGGCGGCGAGTTTTTGCCAACCTTGGACGAAGGTGATTTTGCCGTCGAGACCCGGGTGCTGCCGGGAAGTTCTATTTCCCAAACCATCGAGGCCGCCACCCGCGGAGCAAAAATTTTGAAAGACCGCTTCCCGGAAGTGAAGGAAGTCATTGGAAAAATCGGCTCCGCCGAAATCCCAACCGACCCCATGCCGGTCGAGGCCTGCGACCTGATAGTCATTTTGAAAGAGCGGGCAGAGTGGACCAGCGCGAAAACCCGCGACGAACTGGCTGAAAAAATGACCGAAGCCTTAGAAGATGTGCCGGGCGTAACCTTCAGTTTTCAGCAGCCCATCCAAATGCGCTTCAATGAATTGATGACCGGCGCCCGGCAGGATGTGGTCGTAAAAATCTATGGCGAGGACCTCGACGCGCTCACCGACTACGCCAAAAAGGTGGGCAAAATCGCCGGCTCCATTCCAGGCGCCGCCGACCTCTACGTGGAGCAGGCGACCGGGCAATCGCAAATCGTAGTCAAATACGACCGCGACCGTATCGCCCAATTCGGGCTGAACATTGACGACATCAACCAGGTCATCCGCACGGGTTTTGCCGGGGAAAGCGCCGGATTGGTATTTGAGGGAGAAAAACGTTTCGACCTGGTGGTGCGACTTGCCGGGGAAAATCGCCAAAGCCTCGACGATTTGAAAAATCTCTCCGTTACGGCCCCCAATGGCACACAAATACCGCTTGACCAAGTGGCGGAAGTCAGTTTTCAGAACAGCCCCAGCCAAATCCAGCGGGACGATGCGCAGCGCCGCATCACGGTTGGCTTCAACGTGCGGGGCCGCGATGTAGAAAGCATTGTCAAAGAATTACAGGGCCGTATCGGGCGGGAAATCAAGTTTGCTCCGGGTTATTACCCCACCTACGGCGGCACGTTCGAGAACCTCGTGGAAGCCCGTGCCCGCCTGGCCATTGCCGTGCCGGTGGCGCTGGCCCTCATCTTTTTCCTGCTGTTTTTTGCCTTCCATTCGCTGAAACAAGGACTGCTGATTTTTACCGCCATCCCGCTGTCGGCCATTGGTGGGGTGTTCGCTTTGTGGCTGCGCGATATGCCGTTCTCCATTTCGGCGGGCGTGGGTTTCATCGCGCTGTTTGGCGTAGCGGTGCTGAACGGCATCGTGCTGATTGCCGAATTTAAACGCCTGGAACGGGAAGAAGGGTTGACCGACCTGCATGATATCGTGCTGCGCGGCACCTTTACCCGGCTTCGCCCGGTGCTGCTCACTGCGACGGTGGCTTCGCTCGGCTTTTTGCCGATGGCCTTGTCGCATGGCTCCGGCGCGGAAGTGCAAAAACCGCTGGCCACCGTGGTCATCGGCGGCTTGGTCAGCGCGACCTTTTTGACGCTCCTGGTGCTGCCCGTGTTGTTCGTTTATTTTGAAAAACTGAAGACTAAGCGCAGCAAAATGCCGATAACAGCGGCTGTCTTCCTAGTGGCGGCAGTATGTTTTTTTCCAAAAAACACGCTGGCTCAGACACCCGTATCGGAAATGCAGGCCATCGAAATGGCACTGCAAAATAACCGCAGCATCATCGCCGGGCAATACGAGATTGATATGCAACGGATCTTGAAAAAATCGGCGGTAGATATTCCGAAAACGGACCTCCATGCCTCGTTCGGGCAAATCAACTCGGTGCAACGCGACAATAATTTCAGTATCGGGCAGTCCATTCCGTTTCCCACCGTCTTTCAAAAACAAAAACAGCTGGCTGAGGCCAACGTCGCCGGAAGCGTCGCGAGGCTGGCGATTACCCGCAACGAACTGGTCGCTAACGTCCGTTCAGTCTATAATGACGGCGTGTTCCTGCTATCTCGTCGCCAGTTGCTGCTGCGGCAAGACAGCCTGATCGGAGCCTTTGCCAAGGCCGCCGACCTGCGCTACCGCACGGGCGAAAGCACCTACCTGGAAAAAGTAAATGCGGAAAGCCAACTCGCCCAGGTGCGCAACCTGCTCGCACAAAACGACCTGGAAGTCGGCATCATCCGGTCGCAATTGCAGACGCTCCTGCAAATAGGCGACGCGCCGGGCATCGGGGACAGCCTGTTGCGGCGGCGCGATTTTGCTTTCCTCGCCGAAACCAATGCCACAGCGGCCAACCCGCAACTGGCTTATTTGTGGCAGCAAATTGACATTGCCAACCGACAAACGGCGGTGGAAAAGGCGCGACGGCTACCCGACTTGCGGCTTGGTTATTTCAACCAAAGCATTATTGGGACGCAAGCGGTGGACGGCATGAACGTTTTCTACGACGGTGGCAAACGCTTTCAGGGCGTGGAGGTCGGCGTAGGCCTACCGCTGGTTGGCAGAGCCTATCGGGCCAGAACGGAGGCTGCCCGCATGGGCACTCAAATCGCCCAGACGAACCTCGAATACAGCCAGACCAACCTGCAAGGACAGTACCGTCAATGGGCACAGACCTACCAAAAGCAGCAGCAAAATCTCGATTTCTACGAAAAAACTGCCTTGCCGCAAGCCGCGCTGATTTTGAAACAGGCCCAAACCGCCTGGCGAAACGGCGAAATAGGCTACCTCGAATATTCCCAGAATGTCGGCCGCGCACTCGATGTGCAGGAGGGATATTTGGCGGCGTTGCGGGATTTCAATGCGGCGGTGATTCAGTTGCAGGTTTTGGTGGGCAATTGAGTAAAAACTTGCTTTAAGCCATTCATTTTCAACAATTAAAAATAGTTTTTCAAAAATATTTACCATGAATAATTTAGTAAAAACCCCTGTTTTCGGGACGTCGCTCCTGCTGGTCATAGCCTTGTTTTTTGCAGCTTGTGGTAGCAAAAGCGAACCAGCTGCCAC
>JBKJKS010000234.1:0-3885 GCA_046597295.1 Saprospiraceae bacterium | reverse complement strand
GCCGAAATACGCCGCTTGTGCGTGATCTCGGAGAGCGGATTGGTCTGATCCAGGAACTGCGACAACTGGCTGGTACCGAAGAAGGAGTTGATGACCGACGACAGCGTACGGGCATTGATCAGATCCACCGGCGTAAAGACCTCGTTGTCGCGCACGTTCATCCGTTCCCGGATGGTACGGGCCATACGGGCCAGACCCACGCCGAACTGCGCGTACAACTGCTCGCCCACCGTCCGCACGCGGCGGTTGGACAGGTGATCGATGTCGTCGATTTCGGCTTTGTTATTGATCAGGCTCACGATGTAGCGCACAATAGCGATGATGTCCTCTTTCGTGAGCACCAGGTTATTGTCGGCAATGTCGTGGCCCAGCTTGCGGTTGATCTTGAAACGACCGACTTCGCCCAGGTTGTAGCGTTTGTCGGAGAAGAACAGTTTCTCGATGATGCCGCGCGCGGTCTCGTCATCCGGTGGATCGCTTCCGCGCAGCTGCCGGTATATATAGGTCACGGCCTCGAGTTCGCTCGAAGTCGGGTCTTTTTGCAGCGTGTTGTAAATGATGGCGAAGTCTTCCTCGACTTCGGTGCGCTGCAGAATGATGGTCGTTACGTTGGTGGCCGGGTCGAGAATGAGCTCGATATTTTCCTCGTCCAGCACGGCATCGCGCTCGAGGATGATCTCATTCCGGGCAATACTCACTACTTCACCCGTGTCTTCGTCCACAAAATCCTCGGTCCACGATTTCAGCACGCGGGCGGCCAGTTTGCGGCCGATGGACGCTTCCAGGTTTTCGCGGGTGGTGGCTACTTCGTCGGCCAGGTTGAACAGATCAAGAATGGACTTGTCCGTATCGAAACCGATGGCCCGCAGCAGGGTGGTCACGGGAAACTTCTTCTTCCGGTCGATGTAGGCATACATGACCAGGTTGATATCCGTGGCAAACTCCATCCAGGCGCCTTTGAACGGAATGACGCGCGCCGAATAGATCTTGGTACCGTTCGGGTGGTAACTCTGCCCGAAGAACACGCCCGGCGAACGGTGCAGTTGCGACACGATGACGCGCTCCGCTCCGTTGATGACGAACGTACCTTTGGGCGTCATGTAGGGGATGTTGCCCAGGAAAACATCCTGTACAATCGTCTGAAAATCAATGTGTTCCGGATCGTTGCAGGAGAGGCGCAGTTTGGCTTTGAGGGGTACCGAATACGTCAGGCCGCGCTGCATACACTCATCAATGGTGTAGCGGGGCGGATCAATGAAATAATCGAGAAACTCCAGGTTGAAAATGTTCCGCGCATCGGTGATGGGGAAATTTTCCTGGAAAACGCGGTACAGACCCTCGTTGATACGATTGTCCGGGGTGGTTTCCAGCTGGAAGTATTCCTGAAATGATTTGAGCTGAATTTCAAGGAGGTCCGGGTAGTGACCGGCGAGGCGAATTTTGCCAAAATTGACGCGCTCTTGAACGCCAGTTTTTTGGACTGCCCCATTGGAGATGCCGTTATTGGTCATTTTTGCAAAGTATGCTTGAATGCTGAATTGGCAGATGTGCCGGCGCTTTCGCCGACAGGGCTTGCAGCTGTGAATGCAAGCCCGATGTAACGCATGAAGCGGGCATAAAGTTCAATACCCCCGGCTTACAGACAGCGATAGGCTTAACGCCCTCCCTGGGTAGGAAGCGGCGTTAAGCCCAATCGTATATTCTGTAATGCGGGTAATACCGTACATTTTGGCGGAGTCGAATCAGGAGTTGTCAGAAAAACAGGTCCGGTTTGCCGGGTGCCTGCTGCTCGTAACAATACGTCCTTACTTCACCTCCACCACGGCACCGACAGCTTCCAGGGCAGATTTAATCGAGTCTGCCTCGGCTCTGTTCACGCCGGTCTTCAGGCTGCTCGGAGCGCCGTCCACGAGGTCCTTCGCTTCTTTCAAGCCCAGACCCATCAGGTTTTTCACTTCTTTCACAACCTGGAGTTTGTTGGCGCCGGCGTCTTTCAACGTCACGTCAAACTCGGTTTGCTCGGCCGGAGCAGCTTCGCCGGCACCGCCAGCGGAAGGCGCCGCCATGGCCACTGCCGCTGCAGCAGGCTCAATGCCGTAATCATCCTTCAGGATATTGGCCAGTTCGTTGGCTTCTTTAATCGTGAGGTTCACGAGGGATTCAGCCATTGCTTTCAAATCTGCCATTGTAGTAGAATTTTAAATTTTTGTTTGCGAAAATGTGTTGAAAAAAATGTGGTTACCGGGGTGTATAAAAAAGCGTTGCACCATAATGGCGCGTACTTGGAAGCCTTACTGGTTAATGGTTATCGGTTATTAGTTAATAGTCTTCATCATAATGAGTACCAATAACGAATAACCAGTAACCAACAACTATTATTCGCCGCGCTCTTCCAGCGTCTTGACGATACCGGCGATTTTGACACCGGAGGCAAGTAACTGGCTGGCGAGGCGTTTGCCAGGCGACTGGAGCAGGCCCAGGATTTCACCGACCACTTCTTCTTTGCTCTTCAGGGTGGTCAGCGCCTTCAGCTGGTCATCACCGAGGTACACCGACGAATCGATGTAAGCGGCTTTGAGCGACGGGCGGGCGTCGGCCTTGCGGAACTCTTCGATGAGTTTGGCGGGCGCTTTCGGATTCGAGGAAATCATAATCGTGGTCGGGCCGCTCAATGCTCCAAACAGGGCCTGGTAGCCTTTCGATTCCGGCGCGCCTTCCAGGGCTTTCTGGATCAGGGTATTCTTAGCCACTTTCACCGTGATGCCCTGCTCGAAGCACATCCGGCGAAATTTATTGATTTTGGCGACCGACAGGGTGGAAGAATCCGCGAGGTAAAAGAACGGAGCAGCGCCCAATTCCTCCCGCAGTTCCGCAATCGCTGCCGTTTTATCGTCTCTGGTCATTTCTGTATGCTGTTGAAATGTGTTGAGTTGTTGCTGAGGATTTGAGGATTCGAGGATTTGAGGATTCGATGTTCCAAATACTCAGATACTCAATGAATCAAATACTCAAATTTAGACCTTGATGGATTTCGGATCCACCGAAATGCCGGGGCTCATCGTGCTGGCCACCGAGACCGTACGCATGTAGACGCCTTTGGCACTGGACGGCTTCATGCGGGCCAGGGTAGCGATCAGTTCGTGGGCGTTTTCGACAAGTTGCTCCGGCGAAAAGGACACGCGACCAACGGAAGCGTGCACAATACCGAACTTATCGACCCGGAAAGCGATCTTACCTTTCTTCACCTCGCTTACCGCCAACGTAATGTCGTTGGACACCGTACCAGTCTTCGGGTTGGGCATCAGGCCACGTGGACCCAGGATACGCGCCACTTTACCAAGTTGGGCCATCACGTTGGGGGTGGCGATGATCACATCCGCTTCCATCCAACCTTCGGTCACTTTCTGGATATATTCGTCCAGACCCACAAAATCGGCGCCGGCGGCCTGCGCCTCGGCTTCCCGGTCAGGGGTACAGAACACCAGTACTTTTTTGGTTTTGCCCGTGCCGTGCGGCAGCGAGACGGTACCCCGCAGGGCCTGGTCGGCTTTACGCGGGTCGACTCCCAGGCGGACGTGAACGTCCACCGATGCGTTGAATTTCGTGGTGTTGACCTCTCTGACCAAACCCATGGCCTCGCCCAGCGAGTAGAGTTTGTCCTGGTCCACCTTCGAATCAACGGCTTTGCGTTTTTTTGTCAGTTGTGCCATTCAAAATGTGTTGTAAGGTGTAGCGTTCCGGTGGGCGGAACTCCCTTGTGTATTTTGGTTTAGAAGGGGTTTAGGAGGTTTAGAGGGGTTTAGAAAAAACGGAGAGTACTCAAAATCAGTCAATTGGACCAAACAATGAACCCCTCTAAGTATTTTTTCTAAACCACCTAAACCC
>JBKJKS010000202.1:0-3888 GCA_046597295.1 Saprospiraceae bacterium | reverse complement strand
TAATCGGCTGGACTTCCTGCCGGCTACCTTGGACGATCCGGTCATCAGGCATGGTTGATATCGTCCGCCTGCGCACACCAACTGTCCGAATACGGACAGAACCGGATGCATCAGGTTATCACAACCCCTTGAAAAACAAACCCGAAGCATTCCGGCACGAACTGTGGGATTACTTGCAAAGTGCCTGTACATCGCTTCACCCGAACCCCACCTGGAAGGGGTTTACAATTTTTTAACCAGACGGACCTGGAGGTCCGTCCTACCCGTGCCTGTATGTGGAGCCATCAACTAAAAATCGCTTTTCGCCACTTTCGTCGCCAGGCTTTCTTCTCCCTGGTCAATGTCGCCGGGCTGGCGGTCGGGCTGGCCGCCTGCTGGCTAATTACGCTCTTTGTGGTCCACGAACGCAGCTTCGACCGGTTTTTGCCCGATGCCAACCGCATTTGTGCGGTGGCGCTGGACTTGAAATCAGGAGACCAACAGGGTCGCACCACCAATACGCCGCCGCCGCTCGGTCCGCGCCTGGCGGCGGATTTCCAGGAAATAGAATTGGCGGCCCGCACGTTCCGCCTCGGCAGTGCGGTGGTACGGCATGATGCGCCGGGTCACGCACCGGTTCTGTTCAATGAAAAAGGCGTAATGGCGGTGGACACAGCTTTTCTGGAGCTGTTCAACTTGCCGATGGTGCAGGGCGACGTCTCCACGGCACTCGACCAGCCCGGCGGGCTAGTGCTGACTGAAGCCATGGCGGAAAAGTATTTCGGCAAAAGCGAGGCCATCGGTCAGCCGCTGCTTATTAATGACCGCAGTTTTACAGTGACCGGCGTGGCCAAAAACCTGCCCACTACTTCGACCCTGCAATTCGGTTTTCTGCTCCCCATGACCGATTTCAAGGACGTTGAGCAATTTGCCTGGAGTTGGGTGTGGCTGCAGGTAGATACCTGGATCAGACTGCGCCAACCGCCGACCGCGGAAAGCCTGGCCAGCCTGGAAGCCAAATTTCCGGCCATGGTCAAGGCTTATGCGCCCGCCGCTTACGCGCGGCTCGGACAAAATTTTGAGGAACAACTGCGTAAGGGCGACCGCCTCGACGTTAAATTGCTTCCCCTGAACACCTTGCATCTCGGCGACGCTACGCTTTCCTCCCGGCTGGCAACCCTGGGCGACATGCAGCAGGTCCGCCTGTTCGCCGGCGTCGGCAGCTTGATTTTACTGCTGGCCTGCGTCAATTTTATGAACCTATCCACCGCCCGATCCATGCAGCGGGCGCGTGAAGTAGGCGTACGCAAAGCCCTGGGTTCGCAGCGTGGCGCTTTGATCGGTCAGTTTTTGGCCGAGTCGCTGCTGATCAGCTGCGTAGCCCTGCTGCTGGCCGCGATGCTGGCGATCGCGGCACTTCCCTACTTCAGCCGACTGACGGAAATTGATTGGGTGACGGCCGATCTGTTTTTACCCCAAATTATTGGCCTGGTGGTCGCTTTTCCCCTGTTGACGGGATTGCTGGGTGGTTTATACCCGGCTTTTTACCTGTCCAGATTCAAGGCGGTGGAAATTTTTAAAACGGCGGGCGGCTCCGCAAAAGGTGGTCACGCGGGCGTTCGGAGCAGCCTGGTGGTCTTTCAATTTGCCGTGTCCATTGCGCTGATGCTGGGCTCCTTGGTGGTCTACCGGCAGCTGGAGTTTGCCCGCCACCAATCGCCGGGTTTGCAGCGCGAAAACGTGCTGATCATCAGAAACGCCCGGCACCTGGGCGATGCCCGGGCCGCCGAAACGTTCCGGCAGCAGTTGCTGCAAGTGCCCGGTGTCGTGAGCAGCACACATTCTACTTTTTTGCCGCCCATGGGCAGTTTCGGGGATTTCTACGAACCGGAACAAGGCGATCAGGCCCATGCCGTGGTGCAAAACCTATCGTTATCCTCTTACCTGAGCGACGCCGACTTCGTACCGACGCTGGGTCTCGAGCTGGTGGCCGGACGCAATTTTCTGCCGGGCACGGGCGCCGGCGATTCCACATCAGTGCTTTTAAACGAAACCGCCGTAAAAACCATTGGCTGGGAAAATGCGCTGGGAAAATGGATGCGCTATCCGGGCAACCAGAATCAGCGTTTTCAGGTGGTCGGTGTGCTGCGCGACTTCCACATCGGTTCGATCAGGGCGGCCATCGAGCCGGTGGCTATTTTTCATGAATCGTCCAAGACCTACCGCACCCTGGCCATTTATATGACCCTGCGGATTCGGCCCGGTTCGGAAAAATCGGTCATCGAAAAAACTGCCGGCCTCTGGAAAGCGGCCGTGCCCGATGCGCCGTTTGAATACGATTTCCTGGATGCCTCTTTTGCCCGCCTCTACCAGGCCGAGGCTAAAACGGGTTCCGTGCTGGGTATTTTTACCCTGCTGGCGTTGTTTATCGGCTGTCTGGGCCTATTGGCACTGGCGGCGTTCACGGCCGAACAACGTACGAAAGAGATCGGTATCCGCAAGGTACTTGGCGCCAGCGTAGCCAGTATTACGGGGCTGTTGACGCGCGACTTTTTAAAACTCGTGGTCATTTCCATCGTGATCGCTGCACCCCTGGCCTGGTGGGCGATGCAGCGCTGGCTGGAAGACTTCGCCTACCGCATTGACCTGCATTGGTGGATGTTTGTAGCGGCGGGTGCGGCCGCCGTTGCGATCGCGTTCCTGACGGTGAGTTTTCAAAGTGTAAGGGCAGCCCTGGCCGATCCGGTTAAATCGTTGCGCAGCGAATAATGCACGACGGACCTCCAGGTCCGTTGCTTGTTCCTTCGTCGAACCTGGAAGTCCGGCGTACATCGAATAAACCGGGGGCTGCATTGAAGATTTGCGGATACAAGGCCGGCTTGCGGCTTGGTTTGTAAAAATTCCGCACACTATGCACACAAAACCGATCTGCTTATTCATCGTCCTGATTTGCGGTTGCCTGGTGACGGCCCGTGGCCAGCAAGGCCTGCTGGGCGAGTATTACAACGGCGATAATTTCGAGCAAAAAGTGCTGATCCGCACCGACGCCCAGATCAATTTCGTCTGGAATGATGTGCCGCCCGCCCCCGGCGTGGATCCGAATGTATTTTCCGTACGCTGGACCGGCAAGATCCAGACCCCCGAAACCGGCACCTACCTGTTCCGGGCCCACGTGGACGACGGCATTCGCGTCCGGGTGAATGGCCAGCTGGTCATCAATGCCTGGGGATTACACGATTCCGAACGGGTTGGCGGGCGCATTTACCTGGAAGCAGGACGGCAGTACGACCTGCAGGTGGAATATTTCAACGCACTCCGGGAAGGTGAGATCCAGGTCTACTGGCAGCTGCCCAGCGAAACCCCCGCTTTGGGTGGCGCCATGGGCTACAACGATAAGTTGATCGACCGCCGCTTCTTTTCCCTGCCGGCCCGGCCGGTAGCCAGCACAACACCGGTGAAGTCACGCCCGCCAACGCCCGCCAAACCCCTGCAGACGCCGCCGAAAAAGCCGGTGGCCAAGCCCGCGGTGCCCGCCAGGAAACCCGTGATGAAGCCTGCACCCATCGCAAAAGACACGCTCGAAAAATACATCCCCAGGAACATCCTGTTCGTAGTGAGCAAAAGTGTAATGCTGCCAGAATCCGAACCCGAGCTGGACCGCCTGGCGGACTTCCTGGTGCGCAACCCGAAATATCGCCTGTCCATCGACGGGCATACCGACCGGGTGGGCAATGCAGCGAAGAATCTGCTCCTCTCTGCAGAACGTGCCCAGACAGTGGCCGCCTACCTGACTAAAAAAGGCGTGGCCGCGCAGCGGATCACCGCAACGGGTTACGGCGATACGCGGCCCTTGTTCAAAGAGGCCAAGGATGTCCCCAATGCCAGAAACCGGCGGGTGGAGTTCAGGAT
>JBKJKS010000185.1:0-10141 GCA_046597295.1 Saprospiraceae bacterium | reverse complement strand
GTAAAGGGTGACGGGATAACTGCCCAGCTGATCATACACGTGGTCGAAAGCCGCCGCTGTACTGGTCGTACCGTCGCCCAAATCCCAGAAAAAGCTGTGGCGGGGCGCCTGTAGGCGTGTATCGAAGCGCAGCGTATCGTGCAGGCAGCCGCCTGCGGGGATCAGGCTGTTGGCATTGATGGACTTGAAACTCGCGCCGCCGCCGTAGGCATAGGATTCCACGTTGCCATAGCCGTAGGCGCTGGCAATGACGCCGCAGCCCGCCGAGATAATGGTATGCGCTCCGGTGTTGACCGCTAACCGGGCATAGGCATATTCCGCGTTCGGACCCACCTGCCCGAGATCGGGATTCAGGCCGGCGAGCGCTTGCCCGTCGAAGGTGACGAAGGGCAGATCGACCGTGCGCACGATGAGCGTAATGTAATTTTCCTGAATGGCCTCGAAAGACGAGGAATACAGCGTGACGGTGTCCCGGATCTGCTCCACACTGTTGAGTACGAGCATGGACGGATCACCCAGCGAGTAGCCGCTGCAGCCACTGCCGATCAAGTATTGGGCGACCGTCACCGGATGGCTGGCCGTGATGAACGTTGCATCCGAACGGCGGTATTCCACAAACTGACCGGCCTGGAGATTATACTGCTGGGTGGTCTGGCCGGCTACGTTCACGGTCGTGTTATTGTCGGCGGCCAAGATGCGGAAGACATCGTAACCCAGGTGTGCAAAGGGTACGCTGACGAACTGCCTCCCCCAGGTGGCCACCGGATACATTTGTTCCAGCAGGTTGTCGCGGAAGTCACAGCCCACCGGGACCTGCGTCCAGCTACAGCCGCCGAATACATTGAATTTTTTATTGCCGGTCAGGTGGGTGCCGGTCAGGTCGCCGCCGCCGGTCAGGGCCTGCACCTGATACGTTTCGCCGGCGTCGAGGAGGACGGTGAAAGTACTGCCGGGCAAATGGCCGCCTTCGGTGTTGTCGCTGACCCGGACGGTGATTTCCGTATCTTCTTCCAAACCCACCAGCAGCATTTCGGAAGGGTAGACCCGGTTATCGGCGTAGCCGGTGTACGACAACACGTAGTATTCCTGACCCAGCGAACTGACCGGCAGCACGACGGTGGCTTCGGAGCGCATGGCATGGTACTGATGGGTGTACACCGAGACGGGCAGCTGGGCGACCACCTGAATGCCTTTGTCGTCCACGATTTCGGAGGCGGTATTTTCTGCAAAAGATGGTAAGGTGGTAATGGTCACGCCGTTGGCCGGCACGCTGAAGTTTTGTTGCCAGTTGCGCAGGGGAATACTGATCACGCCAACCGTGCTGTATTTGGAAGTGATCATGGCCACCATGGTATTCTGCCCCACATCGCGGTGCTCCATGAAGCCGAACCAGAACTGGGTCCCTTCGTTGGTCTGAGCATGGAGGCCAGCCGGCTGCAACAGGATGGCCCCTGCCAGCCAAAGTAGGATAAGTCTGGTTGTAGTCGTCACGACACAAGAGTACGTATTCTGGCCGAAGTGGACGGCATGCGGCCCCGATCACTGGCAACAATTTCGAAATTTATATACAACACACAAAACAGGGTGGCGTCCCGAATTTTCTGCGTGGCGCCGGGTTTGCCGGACTTACACCCCGGCTTCCTGCCCGACTTCTTCGACGAAAAAAGCGGCAATTTCTCCTTTGTTCTTCATCATCATTTTGCCGCGGGAGGTACAGCGGAAAAGATCTTTGACCTGCCGGTGAATGGCTTCGGAAATGTTGACCGTATCCGGATCGGCCGATTGCTCCATGCGGGCGGCGGTATTGACCGTGTCGCCCCAGATATCGAACTGGAACTTCATGGACCCGACCACGCCGGCGATGACCGGACCGCTGTGGATGCCGATGCGTACCTGGAGTGCCGGCTGTCCGGCGGCTGCCGCGCTCTTTTGGCGCGTGAAACGGCGGATGTCCAGGGCTGCGTGCACGACGTCGACTGCGGTGGCGCGATTGCCTTCGGGCAGCCCGCCGACGGCCAGGTAGGCATCGCCGATGGTCTTGATTTTTTCCAATCCGTGCTTTTCCATGGTGGCGTCGAAATGGCGGAAGTACTCGTCCAGCAATTCGACCAGTTGTTCCGGATGGGTGCGTTCGGCCAGAAAAGTGAAGCCGACAATATCCACGAACAGGACGGTGGCGTCCGGATAGTAGCGGGCGGATGTGTGTCCGGTATTGCGCAGCTCGTCGGCAATGGAAGCGGGCAAAATATTGAGCAGCAAGCGATCGGATTTTTCTTTTTCCTCCTGCAATTGCCGGGTCCGCTCGGCCACCCGGTGTTCCATATCGTCGTAGAGCTGGGCATTCTCCAGGGAA
Organism: Saprospiraceae bacterium; assembly: GCA_046597295.1. Classification (GTDB taxonomy): domain Bacteria; phylum Bacteroidota; class Bacteroidia; order Chitinophagales; family Saprospiraceae; genus M3007. Next base: position 7,788 of record JBKJKS010000185.1, on the reverse strand, counting down.
ATGGCGATCTGGCCGGACAGTAATTGCACCAGGCCCAGCCGTTCGTGGGTAAAGGCGCCGGCGGTCAGGTTATTTTCCAGATAAATAATCGCCGACAAACGCTGGTTCTTGACCACCGGTAAACAGAGTAGGGACAAGGGGCGACGTTCGCGCAGGTAGCGGTCGCTGCCGTAGGTGGCATCCTGGGCGGCATTGGCGAGCACTACCGGCTGTAAACTGCGGCGCACTGCGCGGACCACGGTCAGTGGATGCGTAGTCTCGTTCAGGGATGCCTGTCCGAATTCGACGGGCAACTGCCCGGTTTTACGCGCGGCCACGTACCAACTTTCTTCCCGCGGCAGCAACAGCTCGGCGGTTTGCGCGCCGGCGTTCTCCACCAAAATGGTGGTGAGTTTTTCCAGCAAACTTTCCCAGCGGATCTCGCCGGCAATACTGTTGGAAGCGCGCAGCAGGCTGGACAGATCCCCATCGGAGGTGGTCGTAGCGGGACTGTACAGGCCGGTCCGCAGTGCCGGATGCTGTTGTTCCAGTGCCGCGCACTTGGCTGCGGCACCCCATTGCCGGTAGACATTGTAAGCCTGCGCCCAGGCTGTCGGAGCGGTGGCTTCGGGCAACACCGTGGCCAGCACGCCGGCCTTCTCTTCCCAGGCCAGGGCTTCCAGGTAGCGCAGCTGGTGTTGCTGGGCGTACAGGATGGCTTGTTCGAGGTGAAAGAGCGCCTGCCGCAGGTCGCGACGCTGCCGGCTCGCCGCGCCTTCGACCAAATGATGCCAGGCGGCGAAATTGAACGGTGCGGCTTTGGCCCAGGTCTGCAAATGGCGGCGGGCGGCGGCCAGCGAACGTTTTTCGGGACGCAGGAGCGGCGCTGTGCTGTGCAAAGCCCGATAAGTATTGACCGCGACGGCCAGCAGCAGGCTCAACGAACTGAGGCCAACGCTGGGCAGGGTCTGTAACAGCTGGTGCAGGCGCGCCGGCGCATCCGTATACGACTGCCGGATGGCCATTTCGAGACTGTGAAAATAGTTTAATACCGACTGGCTGGTCAGGTCGTTGTGTGCCGCAAAATCGGACACCTTGGCGGTAGTGGAAAAAATATCACCCTCCATGGCCGTTTCGGGAAAGGTTTTGCCCGTGAGGTCCGTAGCAAACTGTAGCGCCATTCGAAAATAATCGGCCACCATGCTCTGCTTCTTATCGATGCACGCCGTCAGGTGCTGCTGAAATTCCGGCAGCAATGCCGGCAACGGGCTTCCGCTGTACATTTTGTACAGCCCGGAAGTGCCCAGCGAGTAGAAAGCGATCTGCAAGGCACCCACGTCGCGGCTATAGCGGAAATTATCGCCCAGCAGGGCCGCGTTCTGGCCCATTGGCCTTTGCCATTGGGAAGTTAGTGCATGGTGCATAAATCGGGTAGCGGCGCTACCGGCCACATTCCGGAACCGTTCGTTGAGGTTTTCCGCCAGTTGCATCATTTCCTCCGCGCGCGCAAACTGACGGTTGAAGGCGGAAAGGATGAAGCCATAGGCCGCAAAAACCCCACCCATCGTATCCGACAGGCCTTTTTGCAACGACAGTCGTATTTGTAAGGACGTACAAGCGGGCAGCAATTTGGGCGCTGCCAAAAAAAATGCCGCGCTGGTATCCTGTAGCATCTGCACAATGAGCTGCGTACGCCGGTCAGTCGTTACGGGTAGCTGCTCGATGCTGGCCAGTGTGCGCCCCCGCATGGCCTGTTGCAGCCGGACAAGCGCAAAAATGATCGCCGGCACCGAAGGTTCGAGCGGCAGGCGGATGCCCAGGCGGCGCAGACTGGCGACTGTGTAGCGCACCGCGCCGGGAAAATCCTGCTGCAGCATCAGGGCCAAGCCCTCGAGCCGGTCCAGCTCGGCTGTCTGCAATGCATCGGGCGTCGTGCTGGCCAGAAAGCGTGTCCGGGCCTCCGTATACTCCTGGAAACGCAAGCCGAAAACCAGCATTTGCATGACCGGCAGCTCCGCTTCGAACGACGGCGTACTCGAATCCCGCAACAGGCTATAGTAGCGCCAGCCGGCATCGAACGCACCCTCCCCCTCGGCTTTGCGGCCGCCTTCGGCCAGCAAAGGCAGGTAGTGGGCCGGCAGCGGCGGCTGCAGTTGGATGACGTAGCCCAGCAGCTCAAAGAGGGCCTGGTCGCTTTGCTGATAAGCGCCCTGCCGATACAAATGGTCAGCAATCTTCGTGCAAAAAGCCTGTTTTTCGTTTGACGGGGTCAGCTCATCCAGCAAGGGCAGCAGCTCGGTGCTGGAAAAACGATAGATGCCGGCCGTACGCGACGGGACGATGATTTCCAATCGGTGCAGGAGGCGGGCGGTTTGGGCGACTGATTCCTCGTCCTCTTCCAGGGATAGAGCGGCGGCCAGCTTGGTCAGGTCGAAGCGTAATCCCTGCACGGCAGCAGCCTCCAAAAAACGCCGGATATCGGGGGGCAGCTGCAGCACCTTGTCCCGCAGGAACTCGACCATGTTGTCCGTAATACTCAAGGCGCTGATGGCCTCCAGATCCACCCGCCAGAGGCGCCGGATGCGGTCGGGCATCACCAGGCCGTTCTCGGCTGCTGTGTCGAGCAATTGGTTGACAAAGAAGGGGATACCCCCGGTCTTGCGGACTAAGGTACCCGCCAGTCCAGCCGCTTGCTCCGGGGTGATACGCGCAGCGAGCAGGAATTCCTCCAGATCGGCCGACCCGGGTGGCGCCAGTGTCAGTACGCCCTGTCCGGCGCGATCATCGGATTGGAACTGGGTATGCCAGGCGAGCAGGTCGGGTGTTTCGGGGACATCGCTGCGCAGGGTGGCAACGAGCAGGAAATGCTGCAGCTGCGATTCATGGAGCAACGCAGCCAAAAGGCGCAGGGTCTGCGGAGCGGCCAGGTGGAGGTCTTCCAGCAAAAAGACGAACGGCCGGCCTGGCTGTGCCAGCTCGCCCAGTACATTGGCCAGCACGAAAGCCAGGCGATTCTGGGTCTCCTGGGCGCCCAGCGCCGGCGCCGGCGGCACCAGCCCGATGATTTCCTCCCAGGCGGGCGCGAAAGCGTTGAGTACTTCGCCGGTATCCCCTAACACATCGGCCAGGTCGGTGCGCAGCTGGCGGATCGCTTCGTCCGAGCCGGTCAGCAGCTGGCGGGCCAGGCGGTCAAAAGCCGTTTTTAAAGCGATAAAAGGGGACTTGTCCTCGTCGTGACAGGTACTGCGTACCAGCATAAAATCCTGCTGGCAGTATTGGTCTTCCAGTTTTTGCAGAAAAAATGACTTGCCGACCAGGGCTTTTCCGGTAATCAGCAGGCAGGTACGTTGTGGTTCCCGGGCGACGTGATCGGCCAGCCGGAGCGCCTGCTGAAACGTTTGGGCCCGACCGATCAGGTGCTTGGGAGCGGAGAAGCGCTGTGGGAAGTCATTTTCGCCCAAAGTGAACGTTTCGGTGAGCCGACCGGCCTGCTGCCATTGCCAGGCCTGCTCCCAATCGTGCTGCAAGCCCTCCACCGATTGATAGCGATCGTCGGGGTGTTTGGCCAGCAGTTTGAGCAGCACGGCGTCGGCGGCGGCAGCGAGGCGGGGATTGCGTTGACGGGGGGAAGCCGGTTTTTCGGCCAGGTGCTGCCAGATGACGCGCACCGGATCGTCTCCGGAAAACGGCGGCGCACCGGTAAACAGCGCGTACCAGACGGTGCCGAGCCGGTAAAAATCGCGGCGGTAGTCGGGCCTCCGTTCAATACGCCCGGTCTCTTCGGGCGAGATATAAGCGGCCGGCAGCTCGGTATCGGCTGCCGCCGGCGCCTGGAAAGACAGTGCGCCGTCGGGCAGGTCGTAACGAAAACAGGCGGGATGCCAGGTCCCGGGGGAGCCTCCGTCCCGATACTGGTCCCGCAGCCAGTCGAGGAGTTGGAAAGAGCTGGGCCAGGCCAGGCCCGGATCCCAGTTACCGCCTCCTAAAACATCGGACAACGTGCTGGTTGATAGCGACATAGGTGTCAGGTTTTAAAAAACCGGAGCGGCGGATGTGGATGGGATTAGGGGGTGTTTTACAAGACAAAATTTATGACTTCTCCGGCTGCCGGGAAGGCGTCTGCGCGGTATTTTTGAGATGACACCTGCCTCCTGCGTCGGCAGATGTCACCTCAAAAATGCGGATACACGTTCTCTTCCATGAATTGGCGCATGAAGGCCTGTTTCTCCGGATTTTTGAACTGGGCAATGACCGAATCATAGTCCGCGCGCACCGGTATATTGTAAGTCGCCGTGCTGCTCACGCATTCCGGGGACCAGACGCTGTGGATGGTGAAGGCAAATTGCAGATCGGGGTGCTGCAGCCTGCAAACCGGGCCCTGATGCAAAGCCGCCGCATCGAACAGCCATATTTCGCGCTGGTAATCCACGTCCTCGGGCGGCAGGTCGGGCGGACCGATCACCATCGTACACAGGATGTAGCCGTCGGTCTGCTCGTCGATGCCGGGCGGTACGCCGCCCGGACGCCGGCGGGGTACAAACTGGATGGAACGCAGGTTCTCGTTCATGCGAAACAGCCAGTAGTCGGTGAACTGCATGGTTTCGGTATCCTGACAGAGCAGGCAGAAGGGTACGCCCTGCCGGGTATACTCGAGCAGTTTGTCGGCCGGGATGAGGCGATTTTCATACTTGAAATACAGGCTCCAGATGAAATGGGTGAGCATGCGTTTGTCCAGTCCATAGCATTGCCAGAAGTTTTTGCGGATGCGGGCCACGGGACGCTCCGCCGAGAGGATGTCGCGGTAGGTGTTGAGGGCCACGCCCCAGGTATGGGCCTTGACCTGATCGACCTGATCGCCCTCGAAGCCCTTGGCATGCAGGATGTCTTCGGTGACGATCTGGCCTGTCTCCCCGTTCACCACAAACTTTCCGATGCGGCCGATGTCCATTTCGCCGCAGGTCATTAGCCCGATGGTGTTCCGGTAGACTTTTTGGCCCGGGTCGGTGGCCAGGTGGTCGTAGGGACGGATCCATTCGGCGGCGCAGGAAGCGGTGTTGTGCGCGGTATGCAGCGTGACCAGTCCGCCGGGGTTGTCGTAATCAATCGAAAAATGGACCGTTTCCAGCGGCGCGATCACCGTTTTGGCCGTCACCGTGTCCTTGCTCAGGTCCAGGTCGGCGCGGCGGATGAAGTAGAGCGGCGTTTGCGGCAGAATGGTTTTGGCGGTGATCCAGCGGATTAACTCATCGAGCCAGGGCGCGTGGGGAAAGGGTACGCTGAACATAATATCGAGCGCAAACTTGACCGAAGAATCGACCAGCACGAGGTAGTCTTTGGATAAATTCGTCTGGTGCATGCACTGCGCGATGAACAGATCCTGGCCCTGTTCGTCGGTCACCCGCCATTGGTGGAGCGGCGCCTGCTCACCCGTCCAGCGCAGCAGGTACACGGCGTTTTCCATGCCGAAAATGTCGTGGTAGGTTCTTTCCGCCTCCTGCAGCATCGCATCCACATCGAAGTCGGGGTGCACGTCTTTCGGCTGGCCGATCAGTCGTTCGATGTAGGTCAGCAAACGCGCCAGCAGCAAGGGCAGCGCCATACCACTGATGCGCCGGCCATGCAGCTTCGTATGGAGGTTCTGGACGTGTTTGGTGACCAGGTCCTGATGACCGGACAGTTTATGCAGCAGCCGATGGGTACTGAAGGCCAGGTTAGAGGCGCTTTTCAAGTAATTGACGGTGAAAAACTCCCCGGTGAGGGGATCGAAGGAGGGGTGCGCCGTACTCAGCACCAGTGGGAAGGAATAGTCCATGTCAGCGGGGAACTCGCTGTGCCATTCCGAGTTGGCGCCGATGGGCGTTTTGAGCTGCAGGCTGGCGGGGTCCAGTTCATAAAACCGGCCCGCATCGAAATTGACCGTCACCCGGGTGTGTGCATCGCCGGGAAATTTGAACAGGTTGATGGAGGTGTTCAACTGGTTGCGGGAGCCGATGTACATGGAGGTACGCGCCATGCCCATGCCCCGGAAATAGTGGCCCTGCCGGTAGTAGTCGGTACCGTAGCGGGTGGCGTAATCGGCGTAGTAACAGGGCGTTTTGAGCAGGGAAGACCGTACGACCAGGCGGCCCGGCTGCTCCAGATCGAAGCGGAACAGCATGGCATCGCCGTTGAAGATCATTTCGCCGAATTCGGAATTGAGTGTGCCATCGGGAAAATATTCGGGCGTGGGCGGTGCATTGTTGACGGTGCCACAGGGCGAATTAAGAAACACATAACCACATAAATCGTCAGGCAGGGCGCCTTCAATGATCTGTAGTTCGACCTCTATTTCGGCGCGGGAGGCGTAGGTGAATGGCGTTTTCATTTTATGACCAGATTTTGCCTCAAGTGTAGGGGATTTTAGTTAAAACAGGAAGTTTTTATGCGGCAGAAATTTTGCAATGGGTAGGGCATCCGGCGGGCAAAAAGCAGCGGGAAATACGCATTGCACCAAGCGCCACCTGCCTTTTTAGTAGCGGCGGGTGCCCCGGTTCTTCCACCACCGGATCAGTCCGTAGATGGTAACCAACACTGGCAGCAAGGCCAGCACGGTCGCCAGTACGTAGGCCCAGTCCGCCCGGATAAGCAGCAGGCTGCTGCCCAACAATAAGTAAACCCCCAGTCCGAGGGTGTAGGCTAGCCCCAGGCCGTGGCCAGCGGCATCTTCCCCGCTGCCGGGAAACCAGATTTTGTACAGCCAGGCCAGAAAAACGAGCGTTTCCAGGGCGATGGCAGTCCAGGCCAGGTGTTGAAGCGTCATAGGCAGAAATTTCGGGCAAGATTGCGCAAAATATTTCGACTATTGCCGGCGGATGCGGGGAAGCAATCCCGTCCCGCTTACCTTAGCCAGGCCTAATTAAAACGCCTCCCCATGTCCCGACTTTCTCCCTATCTTCTGGGTCCCGAATTGCTGTGGATCGTTTTCTATGCCCTGGTGGTCCTGCTGATCAAAATTACCGGTTCCCCGGTGAAAAGCATGGACGATTACTGGGTCAACCTGGCGTTCGTGGTGCCCCTCGTGCTGGTACCCCTGACCTTCGCGCTGTACTGGGTGCCCGGGGTATTCAGAAACTGGCTGCTGCTGCGCATACTGATCGCCAGTCTGTTGGGGGCGCATTTTGTGCTGGAAAAGGGTTTAAAAGCCCACAGTGAGCAAGGACCGGGTGTAGGTACCGCCTATTTGATGGGCATTGGGTTCGCACTGGTCATCCTGCTGGTCGGCAGCATTTTTGTTAAAATCAGATTTTGAAAAACGGCACCCGCGATGCTTTTCCCCTATTTTGCCCAATTCGATACGCTGTTCTATGTCTTTAAAAGTCGCCCGACCGGGCAGATCGTAACGGTGTGGGATGCGGCATAAAACCTTCCATTCCTTGGTGTTGCCATCATTCACTCAGTGAGCGCATCCTTTCAGCCCCCTGTAAGGACGGTTCAGACATTTGAACCGCAGGCAAAGTTTCCATCTGCCGATGTTTCTTAGCACTATGCCTGTTTGCTGCCAAAAACGCCGGCCATTTGGATGGCCAGGGGAATTTAATACTGCATTATTGCGCTACTTAACGTCAATAACCAAGGTACCCATGAAACACTGCTTCCTGTTGCTGATGACCTTATTCGTTAGCCTGGCCTCCAAAAGTCAAACCCCGTTCTGTGGCACTGATTACCTGCCTGCCGATCCCGCTCTACAGACCCTCCGGCAGCAATTGGAGCAGAAAGCCTTTGATTTTTTTACTGCTCATGGGCAGGGCGGTCCGGATGCTTCCCGACAGC
>JBKJKS010000125.1:0-2620 GCA_046597295.1 Saprospiraceae bacterium | reverse complement strand
GGCTTTAGGCTATGACCTGACCGACCTCGCTTATGACCGGCGCCATGGATTGACGACGCTGGTCATCCGGATCGGCGAGCGCGGTGCTTACCGATTGATCTATACCGCGCTGGGGTGGGCGGCACTTTGCATTGGCCTGGCGGTTTTTCAACAAATAATTTCCCTGTCGGTCGCCAGTGCGGTTTGGTCAACCTATTTTTTTACGGCACTGGCCCTGCCCTTCATCCTACGCAGCAGGGCATCGGTGGCGGATCAAAAATTCTCGATAGATGCCTGGATGATCTTCCAGGCGCTGCTGGTCTGGCTGGCGGTAGGATAAACCCGGCGACAGGCGATACAATTCGGGGTGGCCCACCGTACTTTCGCCACTCTTACCCTCACTGCTATGCTTTGGTTTTTGCTCGGCCTTGGGCTGTATTTTTTGCTGTTGCGCTCCGAGCGTGCCCTGATTGGCGTATCGCCGCATGACCTCGAGCAACTCGAAGCGGACCCCTCGCCAGCCGCCCAACGGGCCGGACGGCTAGCGAGAGCCTTACGGCCGGCCCTGTCTGCGCTGCTCCTGGGTCGGCTGCTGATCCTGGTCCTGACGGTCGTCAGTACCAGTGTGTGGTGGGCGGGCCAGGCATCCGTTTACACCCTGCGGAATGCAGCGGGCGCGTCCGGCTGGCAGGGCTTGGTGCTCTGGTTGCTGTCGGTATGCGCCTGGGTAGCCACCCTGAGTCTGATCTTTTGGGGGCTTTACAAACTTAATTTTCAGAAGATCAAACCGGAACGCAACCGGTTAACCCTGACTCGTCTGGGGCGCTTTATCGTTTTCTGGCAAACGGCGTTTTCCCCCTTGCTGCACGTAAAAAAACGACCGGCGCCGGCGCCTGACCATCCGGAGGTCGCCCTGACGACTGCGGAAGTCACCGCTGCGAACGGTGAGAAACGGGAAATGGAACTGCTGCGCAGCATTGTCAAGTTTGGCGACGTCACGGTGAAACAGGTGATGAAGCCCCGTGCCAAAGTGGTGGGCATAGAATTCAGTACCCGCTTTCACGAAGTGCTGGACATTGTGCGCCGCTCCGAGTTTTCGCGCCTGCCCGTTTACGACGACGATCTCGACAACGTGACGGGTATTCTGTTCGTAAAGGACCTGGTTCCCCATTTGGACAAGCCCGCCGACTTCGAATGGCAGCCATTGATCCGGACCAACGTGTTGCTGGCGCCGGAATCAAAACGCTGCAGCGAGTTGCTACAGGAGTTCAAGCAGCAGAAGATCCACCTGGCCATCGTGGTGGATGAATACGGCGGCACGTCCGGCATTATTACCATGGAAGATATCCTGGAAGAGGTGACGGGGGATATTCGGGACGAGTTCGACGAAGAAAGCGACATCCGCTATCGCAAGCTGGACGACTGTAACTATATTTTTGAGGGGCAAACTCTGCTCAACGATGTGTGTCGGGTGACCGGCCTGGACAGCGGCACGTTCGATGCGGTCCGCGGCAACGCCGATACCCTGGCCGGACTCGCCCTCGAACTGCGGGGGGATATTCCAAAAATTGGCGCCGAGATCGCCTGGAAGAATTATTTGCTCACGGTGATCGCTGCCGATAACCGGCGCATCGGACAAATTAAACTGACGCTGCCCAAGGTGAATGCGACGCCGACGGTGATCTGAAGGCCATTGCCGCGTCCAGTGAATGACGCAGCGGTTTGTTCCCGGAATAAATGCAGTACGCCGATCATCGGGCTATTGATCACATTGACCACATTTTTTACATGTCCATCCTGTCAGCATACGCGCAACTCCTGACCCAGTACTGCCTGGCAATTCAGCCCGGTGACAACGTTTTCATTGCCACCACCCCGCTGGCCGAACCACTGCTGCGCGAGGTCTACGCAGCGGCTTACCGGGCGGGTGCCCAGCTGGTCGAGTGCGATCTGGCATTCCAGGACCGGGACCGGTTGCTGATCGATCTGGGTAGCGATGTGGCCCTGCGTACGCCATCGACCCTGGCCAAACTGGCCATGGAAACCTATGACTGTTATCTCCATATCCGGGCGCCCTACAGCCTCCGCGAGGAAATCCCGCCAGATCCGGAACGCCTGATGATTCGCCAGGCAGCGCTGGCTCCGACCAACAAAGTCTACTTCGAGCGTACGGCCGACCGGCGGCTGCGCCGCAACCTCTGCCAATATCCTACCCCGGCTGCCGCTGACGAAGCCGGCATGTCGCTGCCCGAATACGAGCAGTTCGTCTACAACGCCTGTAAACTCTATCACCCCGATCCGCAGGCCGCCTGGCTGCAGGTGCGGACCAGTCAGCAACGCATTGTGGACCATTTGAACGGTTGCCACACGGTACACTACCGCACCGAAGGCACCGACCTGACCTTCTCCACCGCCGGTCGTACCTGGATGAACTCCGACGGCCAGACCAATATGCCATCCGGGGAGGTGTATACCAGCCCGGTCGAGGACGCCGTGAACGGTACGGTACATTTTTCACTGCCGGGCATCTACCAGGGCAATGAGGTACAGGGGGTGACGCTGTCGATCCAGCCGGCCCGGACCCACAGCGTCACCCCCTGTACCTCATTGCCCTGGTAGATGCCCGGCAGTGAAAAATGTA
>JBKJKS010000141.1:0-5150 GCA_046597295.1 Saprospiraceae bacterium | reverse complement strand
AAGTCTCCGTCGGCTACGCCAAACAGGACACCCGCAGCTACACCGGCGCAGTCACCCACCTAGACGCCCGCCAGTTCAACCAAGGCCAGATCTACGACTGGAACCAGCTCTGGCAGGGCCTGGTGCCCGGCTTCACGGTGGCCCGCGCGGGCAGCGATCCCAATCAGCCGATGGATGCCCGCATCCGCGGCCTGCGTACGCTGAATTTCGGTACCCAACCGCTCTACGTCGTGGACGGGGTGCCGGGCGTGGACCTGCTGGCCGTAGATCCCGCCGACATCGTGGCGGTAGATGTGCTGCGCGGTGCGGCGGCAACGGCCATCTACGGCGGGCGCGGCGCAACGGGCGTGGTACTGATCACCACCAAACCGGAGACGGCTGGCAAATTGAAAGTGACTTACCAAGGTCAGGTCAGCTACGAATCGGCCGCCAAACGCTATACCGTGCTGGATGAAGCCAATTTCGTACGGCTGGGGGGCACGGATTACTCGCCTAATGCCGAGGTGAACACCGATTGGCAAAGCGAAGTGCTGCAATCGGGTTTGGGCCATGCCCATCACCTTGCGCTGAGCAGTGGACTGGGCCGGGGCTTTGTACGCGCCGGATTACACTATCGCCGGGTGGAGGGCATCCTGCGCAAAAGCGGTTTTCAGCAGTACAACGCTAGTCTGTTGACGGGTCAATCCTTCTGGCGCGACCGGATGAGCGTGACCGTCGGCGCCACGCTGGGCCAGCGGGACGCCAGCTATGGATGGCCGGAAGCCTACCGCTACGCTGTCGTATCCAACCCCTCGGCGCCGGTGCGTAGCGATGACCCGGAGTTTGTGCCCTTCGGCGGCTATTTTCAGAAATATTTGTTCGACTATTTCAATCCGGTGGCCATACAGGAGCTCAACCGGAACGAGGGCCGCACCGACTATCACCTGCTGCATGCCCGTGCCGAATGGACACTGCTGCGCAACCTTACCGCCAGCGCTTTGGTGTCCACGCAAAACCGAGCCGTGCAGGACCGCGATTTTTATAGCCGTCTCAGTCGGTTCCGGGGCGCTGGTAGTGGGGGCGGGTTGAATGGCACCGGCCAGGTATACAGCGCTACCGCCCGACAGGACGTTTTGGAAACCACCCTGCAATACCGGCTGCGGCATGGACAGTGGCAAATGCAACTGTTGGGTGGCTACGGCTGGTATCACCACATTGATAAAAGCGAGTCCATCAGCAGTTTCCAGGTGCCCGATGATGCCTGGGCCGGCAAAAGTTGGGCCGCCTATCGCGATTTGCTGTTGACCTTACCGGAAGTAAGCTATGGTCAGGCACGCGATCATGCGCGCTACGACCGGCAGCTCACCGCTTTCTTTGGCCGGGCGCAGCTACAGTGGCGCGACACTTATTTCGGCAGTTTCAGCTGGCGCAGGGAAGGCTCTTCCAGCCTGGGGCCGAATAATCGCTGGGGTACATTTCCGGCGTTCAGTCTCGGGGTGGATGTGGCTCAATTGATGCCCATGCCTTTCGATTATTTAAAACTTCGTCTTGGCCACGGCGTGACCGGCACCGAAGCCAACCAGGCGGGGCTTTATCAATATACCTTTGTGAAGTCATTCAACTATAATACTTACTACAACGGCCAGTACATACCGATCTATGGCACTGCACAGAAACCCAACTATGACCTCGGCTGGGAACGTACGACCGAAAACTCGTGGGGAGTGGATTTTTCCTGGTTAAGTGGCCGGCTCAAGGGATCGGTGGATGGATACTGGTACCGTAGCCGCGACCTGATTTCGCGGATCGCTATACCGGTTCCGCCCAATTTTGCCAATACACAATATCAGAATGGTGTGGAAATTGCCGGGCGGGGCACGGAGCTGACCCTCCACTACCAGGTCGTGAATAACCAGAACCTGACTTGGGAAGTAGGCCTGACGGCTGCGACTGCGCATACCACCCTCGAAAGGCTGTTACCAGCAAGTCAGGATAGCTTTTCCTACACCAGTCCCGGCTCCCCTTGCGGCTGTGGTGTTTCCTATCAACTGCTGTATCCGGGCGCGGCTATTGGTACCTTTTGGGGCCCGGTCGCCACCGGAATAGATGCCAACGGCCTGCAAACCTACCAGGATATTGACAAAAACCAATTATTGCGGATCGATACCTATGGAGAAGACCAAACCTATCTCGGCGATGCGCAGCCCAAGTGGGAACTGGGTTTGCGCCAGCAAGTCCGTTGGGGACGGTTCGACGTCAACGTGTTGCTGCGCGCCGTGACCGGACATGAGATCATCCACGACTACCGTAATTTTTATGAAGCCAATGATCCGATCTTCAAAACCTGGAATAGCGTCGTCACCAAATACTACGATGAAAATCTCAAAACGACCCGGTTCAACAGCCGTATTGTGGAAAATGGTTCCTTCCTGCGGCTACAGTACCTGGCCCTAGGTTATCGCCTTCCTTTGCCTGCCGGCGGCTGGGTGCGCAGCCTGCATTTCCAGTTGGGCGCCCAAAACCTGTACACCTGGACCAAATACACCGGACTCGATCCCGAATTGCGGTTGGCAGATCGTGGCTCGTCTGATAATGGTGGCCGTGGCTATGCCAGCGATCAGGTACTCTCGCCGGGTATCGATCGCCGCGGCACCTATCCCACGGCCCGGCTGTGGTGGCTGGGGGTGCAGGCGGAATTTTAAAAAAGATGCACATGAATTTCTCCCTGTTAATAGCCCGTCGTTACCTCTTTGCCAAACGCAGCACCAATGCCATCAACATCATCACCGGCATTTCCGTACTGGGGGTAAGCATCGGTACGGCAGCCCTCATCCTGGTGCTGTCGGTGTTTAATGGCTTCGAGGACCTGCTGACCGGCCTGTTCGGCCATTTCAACCCGGAGGTCAAAGTGACCCCGGCCAAAGGCAAGACTTTTCCGGCGGACAGTGTCCTGCTCGTCCGGCTGCGGGCGCTGCCCGGCGTCCTGTACGTGAGCGAGACGCTGGAAGAAATCGCTTTTTTTGAATACGACGGATCGCAGGATTTCGGCGCACTGAAGGGCGTGGACAGCCTTTTCGCCCGCATCAACGGCATCGATTCCACGCTGCGGGAAGGCGAGTATGTGCTGCAGAAGGACGACCGCAATTGTGCGGTGCTGGGCGCGGGTATGCGCAACAAACTCAGCGTAAACGTCAACAATCCCATCAGCACCCTGACGGTATACATGCCGACCGAACAGTCCGGCGGAGCGCTCAATAAGCCGTTCAAGACGCGGTTGGTCTATCCCACCGGCACGTTCGCCATTCAGCAGGAGTTTGACAATCAATACATTCTGACCAACCTGGATTTTGTGCGCGAGTTGCTGGACGCACCGCCGGGCACCGTGTCGGCTCTGGAGTTCAAGTGCCGGCCGGGCGCGGACGTGCGGGCGGTCAAGGCGGCGATCACGGAGGTGCTCGGCCCGGATTTCGTGGTGAAAGACCAGTATCAGCAAAACGAAGCCTTTTTCAAGGTCATGCAGCTGGAAAAGTGGATGGGCTTTGCCATCACCAGCCTCATGCTCGTGCTGATGGCTTTCAACACCATTGGTGCGCTCTGGATGATCGTACTGGACAAGCAGAAAGATATTTCGATCCTGAAAAGCCTGGGCGCCACCGACCGCACGGTACGCGCTATTTTTCTGCTGGAAGGGCTGCTGCTCACGCTGTTCGGCATGGCGCTGGGTTTCCTGCTGGCCCTGGGGCTGTATTTTGCGCAGAAACAATATGGCCTCATCAGTATTCCGCAAGGCTTCCTGGTGGAGAGTTATCCCATTGCCATGCGCATCCGCGACCTTCTGCCGGTCGCCGGTACGGTACTGGGTATCGGGCTACTGGCTTCTCTGCCGCCAGCCCTGCGTGCCGAGCGGGTGCCCGCTTTTCTGCGGGAGGAGTGATCCGTAAGACGGATTTTCAAATTTGTCGGGTGCGGACCTGGAAGTCCGCTGTACATTAGTTCCGGATGATGGGCGTGGCTTTCCCTTCGAAGAAGAACGAATAGCCCCGAAATATCTTCCCGAAAACCTGATCCTGCACCGATAGAAAATCCTCGTCCCGTTGGGCGAAGTAACGGTCTACATACGTTCTGCCCGTGGAGCCGTTAATCTGGATTTCCGTCGGCCAGAACCGGACCTTCTTTTCCGTGCCGTCCGTTTTTTTCACCGTCACGATAGCGAATGGCACCAGCGCACTGATCGAGTCGCGTTCCAGGTGCGCGGTTTCGAAACCCTCGGCCACCAGCGATTCGAAGTGCAGGAGGTAGGCTTCCGCCAGGCCTTTTTGTGGCTGACCGGGGTTGCGGGGGGTAGCGCTGAAATAGGGTGTCACGCTATACTCGGCCGCCTGCACTTTTTCCAGCCGAAACGATTCGCTTTTCTGCTGGGGATACTCCACGGCGATGGACTGGATAGTTTCCGGCTTTTCGGAGAAGACGCTGCGGTCGCGCCAGTTGTCGTCGCCGACCAGGTAACGTACGCGCAACTGACCGATAAAGGAGGGAATATGCGTCACGAAAGGCCTTTCCGAGCCTTCCATCATCATAAAAGTGCCTTGCTCGTTGTTGGTCACCCCGCCCACGTAGTAACATTTCAGGCGCTGACCGGCCTGGTCGTATATTTCCACTTTAATACCTTCCGTGGCCAGGCTTTTGATCATGGGCGCTTCGGCAGCGGTAACCGGGATGGCCTGTACGGTCACCTTGGATACCGTCTCCAGCAGCGTTTGCACCACCGAGGGACGGGCTGGATACTGGCCATTGTAGATCCAGGTATCATTTTGCTTTTCGATGACAGCGGTCTGGCCCGACCGGTCGGCAATAAATATTTTGCCAATTTTGGTGGGGTCCTTGACGGCGAAATCCATGTCCCAGGCGGTCATGGTGCCGGTCTGGGTGTTTTTCCGGTGCCAGGCATACCAGGCACTCAGGCCCAGCGCGACGAAGAGCACCGCCAATAGCAGGGTACGTTTCATGATCAGTATAAATTTGTGTTTAGCAATGCGCAAGATACACAGCAGGGGCGCACGGTTTGGCAGGCAAGAAACAACGCCGGGCGTTGGTAAAACCAGCGACAAAAAAACGATTTTTCCAGGATATGACACGATCCAAATTTACCGCATCAGTCGGGTTCAAAGGGT
>JBKJKS010000597.1:0-4360 GCA_046597295.1 Saprospiraceae bacterium | reverse complement strand
AGCTGCCTGATCAGCATCGGCGATCAGGCGCCCATACTGCTCGACTACCTGAACGATGAATTCTGGCACGGCCAGCTCGAAGTGGCGACCAAGCCGGGCGACACACTCCGCTACCATTACCTGGTTCAAAAAGCCAACGGTACCCGCACCACCGAGTGGGAAACCGAACGCTCGCTGCCGCCAGGCGATCCGACCGCTCAGCACTGGCGGGTCCTGGACCACTGGAATCCCGCCGGCGCGGTGGAAAACGCCTTTTTGACCAAGCCTTTTCAGGAAGTCTTTTTCAAAGCAAATCCGTCTGCAGCCACCAAAAAAACCGCCACCTACACCCACCTTTTCCGGGTAAAGGCTCCGTTGCTGCAAGGCGACGACGTGCTCTGTATGGTTGGTCACGGTAAAGCTTTCCGTGGCTGGGATACCGCCGCACCCCTCCTGCTGCAACGGGAAGGGAATTGGTGGACTTTACGGCTCGATCTGACTGAGGAAGATTTTCCGCTGGGCTATAAATACGGCGTCTGGAATACCCGCAGCAATCGCTTCCTGGGCTTCGAGGAAGGTGCCAACCGCACCCTCTATGAACTTGCAGACCAGAAAAAGCCGGACCGGACCATCCTGCACGATGGTTTCGCCCGGTTGCCGGCGCCTTCCTGGAAAGGGGCGGGTGTCGCCATACCGGTGTTCAGCCTGCGTACCCAGCGGAGTTTCGGCATCGGTGAGTTCACCGATCTGCCCGCACTGGTGGACTGGGCGAAAGGCGTGGGCCTGAAACTCATTCAGCTGCTGCCCATCAACGACACCACGGCGACCCATATCTGGACGGACTCGTATCCCTACGCCGCGGTGTCCGCCTTTGCGCTGCACCCCATTTACCTGAATGTGGAGGAAGTAGCCGGGGAGAAGCAAGCCGCCCTGTGGAAGAAACTGGCTAAAAAGCAACCGGCCTTAAACGCCCTGGAGACCGTCGATTACGAAGCCGTGCTGCAGCACAAATGGGACATTATCCGTCAATTATACGACTTACAGAAAGCCGCCTGGATCAAGGACCCCGCTTACCAGGCCTACTACCAGGCTAACCGGCACTGGCTGGCTCCATACGCCGCCTTTTGCTGGCTGCGCGACGTGAACGGTACGCCGGATTTCAGCCAGTGGTCGTCCCACGCCCGGTACGAGGCCATAGAGGTGGAGAACATGCTGCAGCCGGATGCAGCCGAGTTCGACCAGATCGCCCTGCACCTGTTCGTGCAGTGGCACCTGCACCGCCAGCTACAGTCTGCCAGTGACTATGCCCACGCCAATGGCCTGATCCTGAAAGGTGATATTCCGATTGGCATTTACCGCTATTCCTGCGACGCCTGGGTAGCGCCCGGGCTGTACAATATGGATGCCCAGGCGGGCGCGCCACCCGATGATTTTGCCGAAAAAGGCCAGAACTGGGGTTTCCCGACCTACAATTGGGCGCAGATGAAAGCCGATGGCTTCGGTTGGTGGCGGCAGCGTTTCGAGCAAATGAACCTGTATTTCGATGCCTTTCGCATCGACCACATCCTCGGCTTCTTTCGCATCTGGAGCATTCCCATGGATGCCGTGGAAGGCATCCTCGGTCAGTTCGTACCGGCCATTCCGGTCACCGAACAGGAGATCCGGGCGCGGGGCATTGCCTTCGACCACGACCGGCTGTGCCGGCCCTACATTACCGACCGGGTGCTATGGGATGCCTTTGGCGACGCCGTGGTGTATGCCCTGCATTTTTTGGAAAAACACCACCAGGGCCACTACGACCTGTTACCAGCGTTCAGCACCCAACGGCAGGTCGAAGCGCATTTCGCCGCCCAGGAGCCGACCGATCACAATGCCCGGCTCCGGGACGGCCTGCTGGCCCTGCTCTCCAACGTGATCCTGCTGGATGCTGCCCGGCCGGCGACCAACCACCTGGGCTGGACGGGCGCTTTCCGCATCAACATGGAGAAAACCAGGTCGTTCCAGGACCTGGACGGTCGTACGCAGGAACAGCTGCGCAGCCTCTACCTGGACTATTTTTACCAGCGGCAGGACGATTTCTGGCAGAAAGAAGCGCTGGATAAATTGCCCGCGCTGAAGCGGGCGACCAACATGCTCATCTGCGGCGAAGACCTGGGCATGGTACCGCACTGTGTGCCCGACGTGATGGCCGAGCTCGGTCTGCTCAGCCTGGAAATACAACGGATGCCGAAGCAGACCGGCATGGCTTTCTTTCACCCCAAAGACGCGCCTTATCTGTCCGTGGTGACCCCCAGTACCCACGACATGAGCACCCTGCGCGGCTGGTGGGAGGAGGACCGGTCCATGACCCAGCGTTTTTTCAACGAGCTGCTCCAGCAACCCGGCCAGGCGCCTTATTTCTGCGAGCCTTGGGTAAGCCGGATGCTGCTCGAACAGCATTTTCATTCGCCCGCCATGTGGAGCATTTTCCAGTTGCAGGACCTGCTGGGGATGGATGGCGATCTGCGCCGCGAAAATCCGCAGGACGAACGGATCAACGTGCCGGCCAATTCCAAACACTATTGGCGCTACCGCATGCACCTGAGCCTGGAAGATTTGCAAAAAGCGGAAGGCTTCAACGTCGTGCTGCGGCGGATGGTGGTGGCCAGCGGGCGGAATTGACCGGCCGATTTGGCATGTACTACTTGAACCATTTCTTACTTCCACAGTTTAAGGTATAGATTTGTCTGCATAAGCGGCTAACAATCAAGGTTTTAAGTTAAAATACCATTGCTGGTTCAGCCTACTACCCAAATTAAAAAATCCACCACCATACCATGATGCGTAGCAAAATAGCCGGCATCGGCCACTACCTTCCGGAACGCGTTGTTCCCAATGACGAACTTGCCCAATTCATGAATACCTCCGACGCCTGGATACAGGAACGGACCGGCATCCAGGAGCGGCGCTATGCCGTGAAGCACGAGCAGACCACCTCTTCGATGGGCGCTGCCGCTGCCCGCATCGCCTGTGAGCGCGCCGGCATCACGCCCGATGAAGTAGATTTCATCATTTTCGCTACGCTCAGCCCCGACTATTACTTTCCCGGCTGCGGCGTACTGATGCGGCGCGAACTCGGAATTACGAAACAGGAAGTGGGGGCCCTGGATGTACGCAACCAATGCTCCGGCTTCGTCTATGCCCTCTCCATCGGCGACCAGTTCGTGAAGACCGGCATGTATAAAAACGTGCTGGTGGTCGGTTCCGAAATGCATTCCATAGGCCTCGACTTCAGTACCCAAGGCCGCAACGTCACCGTCATTTTCGGCGATGGCGCCGGCGCGGTCGTTCTCCAACCCACCGAAGAGCCGAACCGGGGCATTTTGACCACCAAGCTCCACGCCGATGGTAGCTATGCGGAGAAGCTGGCTTTGGTCAGTCCAGGGGTACACGGCGGCTACCACCAGGAGAAAGCAGGCACAGCAGTGGACTTCGGCTATCCACCGGCGGATACGTACGGCGAGATATTTCTCACCCCGAAAATGCTGGCCGATGGCATGACCTACCCGACCATGGAAGGTCAGTTCGTGTTCAAACTGGCGGTACAAAAGTTTCCGGAAGTTATTCAGGAAGCCCTGCAGGAATGCGGTTTGCAGACTTCCGATATTGACATGTTCGTTCCCCACCAGGCCAATCTGCGCATCAGCCAGTTCGTACAAAAGACCCTGGGCCTGCGCGACGATCAGGTCTGGAACAATATCCAGAAGTATGGTAATACGACAGCCGCTTCCATTCCCATCGCCCTCTGCGAAGCCTGGGAAGCCGGCAAAGTGCAGCCCGGCGATCTGGTCTGCCTGGCCGCCTTCGGCAGTGGATTCACCTGGGCCAGCGCGCTA
The DNA here is from genome assembly GCA_046597295.1 of Saprospiraceae bacterium. Lineage (GTDB taxonomy): Bacteria > Bacteroidota > Bacteroidia > Chitinophagales > Saprospiraceae > M3007. The sequence goes on along the minus strand of JBKJKS010000597.1, from coordinate 506 downwards.
ATCCGGTGGGGGTGAAACAAGAGGCAAAAGGCAAAAGGCAAGGTACAACGTCGTGCTAAAATTTGCCTTTTTGCCTTTTTGCTTTTTGCCCTTTGCCTTTTTGCCCCTTGCCGCTACCCCATTTTCTCCCGATAAGCCGGCAAATTCAAATACCCTTCTTCCCGAATCTCGGCATGGAGTCCGTAATCTAAAGCGATGGGCGCCACGTCCTTCGCCTCCAGGCTACCCCTTTGGTGCAGCTGCCGGGCCAGGGTGAGCAAAAATTCGCGGTGGTTGTTCAGCAGGGTGCGCGTATCCGCCACCAGGCCGGACACCATCTTCTCCACCTCTTTATCGGTCGAGAATTTATCCATGGCCCAGGCGTATTCGAGCGAGTAATTGGCCTGGTACTGGGGATCGAAGCCGTAGCGGCGGATGTAATCCATGGCCAGCATGGACGCTTGTTCCCGGTCGTTGAGGCGGCCCACCGTAGCGTTGGCTTCGCCGAATACGATCTCTTCGGCAAT
>JBKJKS010000547.1:0-4826 GCA_046597295.1 Saprospiraceae bacterium | reverse complement strand
GTCGAACGACTGCACAGTGGCGTTTTTTTCGAGGCCGAGTGCCTTTAATTCCGCAATGACGAGGCCGGCAAAGGCCTCCACCGGCGGGTGGCGCAGGCCATCCCACTCGGGCTGGCTCTTGATCTCGATGTTCCAGCGCAGGGCGCGGCCGGGGGCTTTGGCGCGCACGGCCGCCACGACTTCTTTCAACGTCGGCTTATAGGTGGATTGCTTTTGCTGTTGTGGAAAGCGCGGATTGCCGCTGCTGCCGCAGTCGTAGGCGCGGATCTCGCTGGCGGTGCGATGGAAGAGCAGATTTTTCTCGGCATCGCTGCGCGGAATGGAATCGCCGCCCGGCGCGCGGCAAATGACCGGATTAAACCAGGGCTCGTGGCTGACGATCAGTTGCTGGTCTTTGGACACGGCCAGGTCCAGCTCGAGGGTGACCACTTCGGGAAAGTCCAACGCATGCAGGAAAGCCGGCAGGGAATTTTCCGGCATCAAGCCCCGGGCGCCGCGGTGTCCTTGCCAGTCGAAGCCCGCTTTGGCGGTGACGGGCCCGGTTGGCAGGCTGGATTTGCAGGCGAAAAAAGGAAGTGCGGCGAACATCAGCCAAAGGAACGGAAGAAGCAGTTTTTGCGCGGTCATTTTCAAATTGCGATTTTACCTTTGGGCGAAAGTAGGACTCCGCAAGTTAAGCCAACGTGAACTTTTGCCACTCTCCACAACCTCCACAATCTCAACATTCATCCCATGATCGACGTCAAAGAATTTCTTTTTTCGCTGCCCGAAAAGGTACGGCCCGAAGCCGTGGAAGGCGTTTCTACTTTGTTCCATTTTGATATTGCCGATTCCGGCCAATACACCGTACAACTGGAAGACGGAAAAATGGACGTCAGCGAAGGCCTGACCGGCGACCCGAGCTGCAAGGTCAGCACCAGCGCCGCCAACTTCTCCAAGCTCATTTCCGGCGACCTAAACCCGATGATGGCCATGATGACCGGAAAACTGAAGATCAGTAACCCCGGAGAAATGATGAAGTACGCCAAGATGTTCGGGTTGATGTAACCCCTCCCCTCCCTTCCAGGGCTGGGGTGATCACTCCGCATCCTCCCAATCATACACATCGGCGTCTTTCAGATCGTCTAGTTCGCGCCGGTCTTTCTTGGTGGGTCGTCCGACGCCGCGGTCGCGTTGTTCGGAGGTCGGGGTGGCATTCAGGAACCAGGCATTGTACTTGTCCCGTTCCTCGGCCGGCGTCACGTCTTCATAACAGGTCACGGCGATGGCTGCACCGACCCGTTTCTCGATCAGTTGAACGGCCTTGAACTCAAAAGTAAAACCATCTTTCTTCACGGCGGCCACGTTGCCTTCGGCCAGCAGAAAGGAGGGCTTTACGGTTTCGCCTTTCACTTTCACCTTGCCCCCCTTGCAGGCGTCGGTGGCGAGGGTACGGCTCTTGAAGATGCGGATGCTCCACAGCCACTTATCGATGCGTACTTTGGAGAGGCTCTGTTGATTTGCCATTCGGCCAGTTTTTTGTATAAACAACACGGCCCGCCGGATGCGTTCATCCAGCGGGCCGTAATATTAAAAAAAGAGTCCATCATGCAGCGCACGAAAAAGTCGCACTGGCTTATCTGGTAAAACCAATTTCCAGTTTGCGTCCCGTCTCGTCGGTATAGCGGGCGGTCATCGAACCGTTGGTCAGGTTGCTGATGGTCCAGCTCTGGGTGGGGGCGTTGTCAAAATTCAGGGTAACGGATTGCGCAGCCTCGTCGGTGCTCCAGTTGCCGGTATCCGAGTCGGTACTGACCGCTTGTGTAAATGGATTGGTCGACGTGGTCGTGAGGGTAAAGGTGTGGTCTTCGCGCAGGGCGATGTTGAACTTGTAGACGCTGCTGACGTCACCGCCGTCTACTTTGACGTTTTGGGAAGCCCAGGTCGCGGCGACTTGCTCATCGAAGGCTTCCTGGACGTCTTTTTTGCAGGCGGTGAAAGAGAGGGCAGTGAACAGGATGGCGCAGAGGCCGAAAGCGGCATTTTTCATCGGATAAAGATTGAAAAGTGAGATAAAACGGGTTTTGGTTCATAACCGCCAGGCGGTATGAGCCAATAAATGCCCCGCCCCGGGTATTTATTGCGGCGTTAACTTGACCAAAACATGCTTTAAGTTTTCCCTAACGATTTGATAATTCCGCGGGAGTTGTATCTTCGCTGGCGTTTTTTCGTCCCCATGACCGTTTGTTTATAATCGTCGACCTGCCACTCGTGAAACTGTTTGCATTATCCCATCCTTTTCACTTTTCAAAGGTCATTATGTACAAAAAAGTCTGTACCCTCCTGGTTTTACTCTCCCTGCTTACCGGTTCCTTATTCGCTCAAAAATTTGGCCTGAAAGTCGGCATGAACATCGGCGGCTCCCGCCTCTACCACGACACGGATTATAAAAGTACAGCCGTCAACGACCTCTACGAATACGCTGCGGAACTGTTCAAGAAGGAAAATATCGATTACACCTGGGAACAGTTTGCCCGCTCCAACCAGCTCAATACTTCCTTCCTGCAACCCCGCTTTGGCTTCTCCGCCCACGTCAGCTACGCCAACTGGCCGGTTTTCCTGATCGTGGATGCGATGAGTTCCACCTCGAGCTATCAGAAAATGGCCTATGGCGCTACGGTGGGCATGGGCCGGGATTTCCCGATCGGTGACAACATCGGCATGTTTATCACCGCGCTGGGCGGCTACAAATACGTTTTTGATAAAGGCTTTGGCGCCAATACGCTCGTCAATGGCATAGGCGATAAGTCCCTGCGGAAGAATGCCCAAACCTTTTTTGCCCCCAAAGAACCGCTGGGTACCAACAAAGGCAACCTGTTTACCGTACGTCTGGGCGTGGGCAAGAACCTGGGCGAAAACGAAAAAATGTGTGTGGGCGTAGAAGGCTATGGAGAACTCGATCTCACCGATCGTATTCAGCGGAACTCCCGCATGACCAACATCGGGGCGCACATTTACATGCGTTATAACCTCGGCGGCCGGCCGGGCGAAGAGTACATGCCCAATCCACAGGCGGCCGGCAGAAATTGAAATAAGGAGTTGATAAAGGTTGATAGGGGTTTATAAAGGTTGATGATCAGCCTCTACATATCCTTGATCGGCACGGGCAGCTGCATATTCAGTTTTTCCAGTCCTTCCACCAGGGTTTTGGCGATGAAATAGTCGCGGTACCAGCGATTGTCCACCGGGCAGATGTACCAGGGAATGACGCTTTCATTGATGGCATACTCATAGGCCGCCATGTATTTATCCCAGAGTTTGCGCTCTTCCCAGTCGGCGTCATTGTGCTTCCAGAATTTGGTGGGATCATCCAGGCGCTGCTGGAGTTGTATTTCCTGCTCCTCTTTCGAAATGTGCATGTAGAATTTGAAGATCAGGGTACCCGCATCGAAAGCCAGCAATTCTTCGAAAGCGTTGATGGCCTGCATCCGCTTTTCCACGCGCGCCTCGTCGATCCAGCCATGGACGCGCTGGACCAGGATGTCTTCGTAGTGACTGCGGTTGAAAATGGTGAGTCCGCCTTTTTGCGGCACCACTTTATGCACCCGCCACAGGAAGTCGTGGGCGAATTCTTCCACCGTCGGTTTTTTGAACGATTCGAGGTGCAGGGCGGCGATGGTGCAATCGGCGAACACATTGCGCACGGCGCCATCTTTGCCGCTGGCATCCATACCCTGAAAGAGTACCAGGACCGAATGCTTGGCTTCGGCATACATCGTGCGTTGCAATTCACCGAGGCGCTCCACGAGCACCGCGGTTTCTGCTTTTACATCGCTCTTCTTCAGGTCTTGGGGCGCCTCGGTGGAAAAGGCCGATAGTTGGATCAGGTTCGTTTTAGTGGGCATACTGGAATGGCTGGTTGTTCAATTAACGGATGGGCAAACATAGTGCAAATTTAATATTGCAGCCTGTTGTCCGACGGTCCAACCGCTAAAACCCGCTTTTCCCAAGTCCTCAGTGCATCCGCGCCCGTTTGGCCATCCAGGTTTGCAAAATAGGGTAGAAGCCCTGGTTGATGTCGGCTTCCACAAAGTCGATCTTATACTGTAGGCAGCGCATACGCAGCTGCTCGGTGAAGGCATGCACCTGCTTCACGTAAAATTCCTTGACCTGATTGGGCTGCAGGCGCACCTGCTCGCCGTTTTCCATATCCACAAAAATGTAGGGCCGGTTCTCAAATTCAAAATCCAGCTCCTTTTTCTTGTCATGCACGTGAAACAGCACGACTTCGTGCTTGGCATGACGCAGGTGCTGTAGCGCGGCGAACACTTCCTGGGCGCGGTCGGGCTGTTCCATCACATCGGTAAAGATCACCACCAGCGATCGCCGGTGGATAGCGTCGGCCACCTGGTGCAGGCTCTTGGCCAGGTCGGTGGTCCGGTTCAGCTGGGGGTTTTCGATGCGTTCGCTGAGCTGCGCGAGCAGCTGGCGGTAGTGCACCGTACTGGATTTGGCGCGGGTGCTTACCAGCACATCGTCGTCGAACAGGGTGAGCCCATAGGCGTCGCGCTGCTTGCGCAGGGCGTTCATGAGCACGGCCGCCGACTGCGCGGCAAAACAGAACTTGTTGAGGTACTTGTACTTATCGGGTTGCTTTTCGTCCCAGGGGTAGTACATGGTGGAAGAAGCATCCACCACCAGCTGGCAGCGCAGGTTGGTTTCCTCTTCAAATTTTTTGACGAACAGCTTATCGGTCCGGCCGTAGACCTTCCAGTCGATGTTGCGGGTGCTTTCGCCGGCGTTGTACAGCCGGTGCTCGGCGAACTCGACCGAAAAACCGTGGAATG
>JBKJKS010000514.1:0-6947 GCA_046597295.1 Saprospiraceae bacterium | reverse complement strand
CTTGTAATGTGATTTATTGCTTGGAAGTCTTTAAGTACATTTTGGTTCCCAGGTCAATTCATTCCATAAAAAAGAGTTACAAACATTATGGCTAAAACAAATGCTGTAACAGGTTTTGATTAAAGTGATTAAATAATTACTCAATGTATTGAGTAAAATTACTCAATACATTGAGTAAATTTACATAAAATTGAAACCGTGGTTTTTGAACGAAAACAACTCCCGCTAGTAGCAGCGCGCCTGCAAGAAAAACGCCGCTTTATCCAGGTACTGGCCGGCCCGAGGCAGGTTGGTAAAACAACTTTGGTTAATCAATTGCTAAGTCGGTCATCTGTGCCAACGCATTACGCGGCAGCGGACGCCGTCCTACAGGCCGGTTCGGTTTGGATCGAGCAGCAATGGACAATAGCGCGGCTAAAACTGCGCCAGGCGGCCAGTCCGGAAGTGGTGCTGGTCATCGACGAGGTTCAAAAGGTACCGAACTGGAGCGAAACGGTGAAACGACTCTGGGATGAGGACAGCCGGCAGGACCGTCCGATAAAAGTTATCCTCTTAGGTTCCTCACGCCTACTATTGCAACAGGGGTTGACGGAGTCACTGGCCGGTCGCTTCGAGCTGACGTACATTGGGCATTGGTCATGGTCGGAAATGCAGACGGCTTTCGGGTGGAGTGAACAGCAATTTGTCTGGTTCGGGGGCTATCCGGGTGCGGCAGACCTCATTAGCGACGAAACGCGCTGGAAGCGTTACGTCCGGGAAGCGCTGCTCGAAACAAGTATTTCCAAGGACATTTTAATGCTGACCCGGGTGGATAAACCGGCCCTGTTGCGCCAGTTGTTCGAGATTGGCTGCGCATACTCCGGTCAGATGCTGTCGTACAATAAGCTGGTTGGGCAGTTGCAGGATGCCGGCAATACGACTACGCTGGCCAATTACCTGACTTTGCTGGGTCAGGCTGGACTGCTCTCCGGATTGGAGAAATACGCCGGTAGTAAAATTGTGCAACGTGGGTCCAGCCCGAAGTTTCAGGTGCATAACACCGCGCTGCTCAGCGCTCAGAGTAATTATTCTATCGATTACATACAGCAGCGCCCCGACCTGTGGGGGCGCCAGGTAGAATCGGCTATTGGAGCACACCTAATCAATCATGGCCTGGCGGACGATTTTAAGGTGTACTACTGGCGGGAGGCCAACCAGGAGGTAGATTTTGTGCTGGAGAAACGGGGAGCGGTGGTTGGATTGGAAGTGAAAGGCGGGGTTCCCCGTGGCTATCCCTCCGGTATGGGGGCTTTTCAGCAACGGTTCCAGCCTCAACGTGTACTGCTGGTCGGTGCAGGCGGACTGCCTTGGGCCGACTTTTTGGCGATGGATCCGGGGGAGCTGTTTTGAGACGGGTCCAAAAAGCCGGTTCCGGTAGTCGTTGGCTGAGCGGGGTTAAGTTGATCATATCTGGTGCGGGTTCAAAACCCTTTTTTCGGGATACAAAAAGCCGGTCGGGAGTGATCCCAACCGGCTTTTTGACTGATCAGGGGCAACCGCCAGGATTGCCCCTAGTGCCGCGTCCAGGGAATAGCGCAGCGTTTTGCACAGGATGCGCCACTACCGTCCGCCGCCACGACGGTCACCACCGCCGCCTCCGCGACGATCATCACCACCGCCCCGCCGGTCGTCCCGGCGATCACCGCCGCCACCGCGCCGGTCGCCACCGCGATCACCGCCCCGGTCGCCGCCACTGCCGCGATTGGCACGGGCATTGTTCTCCTCGTCGGTCGGCATGGTGCCGTCCGGCTTGGCCACGATGGCCCGGCGGGATAATTTGGTTTTACCGGTCTTCGGATCCACGTCCAGGATCTTGAACGTGATGGCGTCGCCGACTTTCAGTACGTCGCTGATGTTCTCGATGCGGCGGTGGTCGTACTCCGAGACGTGGAGCAGCCCGGTTTTACCACGGAATTTGACGAATGCGCCGTATTCGGCCAGTTCTTCGACCACGCCTTCGTAGATATCGCCGGCGGTCGGCATGAACACGATGCCCATGATTTGGGTATAGGCCGTATCGATGGCCTTCTTGTCGGGGCTGAAAATGGCCACAATACCGCCTTGTTCGTCTTCCGTGATGGAGATGGTCGTGCCGGTGTTGCGCTGCATTTCCTGAATAACCTTACCGCCTGGTCCGATCACGGCGCCAATGAAGTCGCGGGCAATGCGGAATTCGACCACGCGCGGGGCATGTGGTTTGAGGTCTTCGCGGGGCGCGTCGATGGCTTCCGCCATTTTCGCGAGGATGTGCAGACGGCCGGCCTTGGCTTGCAACAGGGCTTTGGTCAGCATATCGTAGGGCATCCCGTTGATCTTAATGTCCATTTGGGTGCCGGTGATGCCTTTGGCCGTGCCGGTCACCTTGAAGTCCATATCGCCTAAAGCATCTTCGTCGCCGAGGATATCGGAGAGGATGGCGATGCGGCCTTTATCGTCGGCGATGGCGCCCATGGCAATACCGGCCACGGGTGCGGAGAGGTGCACACCGCCGTCCAGCAGCGCCAGGGTAGCGGCGCAGACGGTGGCCATCGAAGAGGAACCGTTGGATTCGAGGATGTCCGACACGATCCGCACCGTGTAGGGGAAATCCTTGGGCATCACCTTGCGGATGGACCGGCCGGCCAGGTTGGCGTGGCCGACCTCGCGGCGACCGGGGCCGCGCATGGGCTTCACCTCGCCGGTGCTGTAGGGCGGAAAGTTGTAGTGCAGGATGAAGTTATCATCATGCGGATCCAGCGCAATGTCGATCAGCGCCTGGTCCTGCTTGGTACCCAGCGTCAGCGAGGTCAGCGCCTGGGTTTCGCCGCGGTTGAAAATGGCGGAACCGTGGGTGGTGGGCAAGTAGTCCACCTCGCACCAGATCGGGCGTACTTCGTCGGATTTGCGGCCGTCGAGGCGTACGCTGTCGGTGAGCACCGCGTCGCGGATGGTGTGTTTACGGATCTTGTCGAAATACTTCTCGGCCAGTTGGGCATTTTCCTTCATCTCCTCTTCGCCGAATTCCACGGCCAGTTGGGCCATGGCCGCCGTCTTGATCTCGTCGATGCGCGATTTGCGGTCTTCCTTGTTGGCCGCGGAACGGGCCATGGCCGACACGTCACCCATGATCAGTGACTCGATGCGCAGCTTCAAGGCTTCGTTTTGCGGCACTTCCGGTAGGGTACGCTTGATGAGGGCGCTGTCGCCGACCATTTCGGCCAGGCGCTCCTGGGCTGCGATCTGGTCTTTGATGGCTTCGTGACCGATGCGCATGGCCTCGATCAGTTCTTCCTCCTGGCATTCGTTGGCTTCGCCTTCCACCATGGTGATGTCGTGCTTGGTAGCGGCCACGATGAAGTCCATGTCGGCATTCAGCAGGGCTTTGCGGCCCGGATTGACCACGAATTCGCCGTTGATGCGGGCGACCCGCACTTCGGAGAACAGGCTTTCCAGCGGAATGTCGCTCACGGCAAACGCCGCCGAGCAGGCCAGACCGGCCAGGGCGTCGGGCATGATGTCTTTATCCGCCGAAATGAGGTTGATGATGACCTGCGTCTCATTCATGTAGCCATCGGGGAAGAGCGGGCGCAGGGCGCGGTCCACCAGGCGGCTAATGAGGATTTCGTAGTCCGACAGGCGGGATTCGCGGCGAAAGAAGTTGCCGGGAATGCGGCCCACCGAGGCGAATTTTTCCTGGTAGTCGACCGAGAGGGGAAAGAAAGGCTGGTTTTCCTTGGCCTTTTTCATGCTCACCACGGTGCAGAGCAGCATAGTGTCGCCCATGCGTACCATGACCGAACCATCGGCCTGGGTGGCGAGCTTGCCGGTTTCGAGCACGATTTCGCGTCCATCCGGCAGGTTGAATGCGGTGCGTAACGGGACTTGTTTGCCCATGTTAAAACAGAATTTGCGCTACGACAAAATCCGCCCACCGGAAGAAGAAATCCTGGAAATGGCCGGGAAGCCATCAAAAACCGATAAAATCACACAAAGAAACGATGGCTTGCGCCAGTTATGCGTTATAAATTATGCGTTATGCTCAACATAGCGTACTCTTAGTGTGCATAATTCATAACTCATAATTCATAATTCAATAACGGTTTCTTTGTGTGGGGGAGAGTTGGTCCCCGTTCTTGATGCAGCTGCCCTTTTCCGGAAGGTCTTCAACGGTGCAAAGCGGAAGTCGGAGCGGGTGAAAAAATGAAAAAAATCCGGTGGCCGGAAACCCAACCACCGGATGCAAATTTTTTATTTACGCAGCCCCAATCGCTCGATGAGCGCGCGGTATTTGTAAATATCTTTTTTGGCGTAGTAGCTCAACAGGCTTTTGCGCTGACCGACCATGGTGAGCAGGGCGCGGCGGGTGGAGTGGTCCTTCTTGTTGATGCGCAGGTGGGCCGACAGGCTTTCGATGCGGTAGGTGAGCAGAGCGACCTGCACTTCGGTGTTGCCGGAGTTGGATGCATCGCCGCCGTACTGGGTAATGATGTCGGCGACTTTCTCCTTGTTGTAATAGATTGCCATTTTTGGATGAAGTGATGAAGTGATGAAATGAGCGTGCTACCAAATCCGGATTTCTGCGGGTCAAACGGCATATCTGGCCTATCCATCCGATTTTAGCGGGGGCAAAAGTACGGGAATAGTTTTTGGGAGGCAAAGTTTTTGGAGGCGTAAATTTAAAATACGAGGAAAAAGATAGGGTTGTGCCATATATTATTTTGCCTGCTCAGATTATATGAAAAACCAGCGAAAGGCTTCTGTATTGCCCATCGCCGGGACTTTTCATCCTTATGTTATAAAAAATATAGGTATCACCGGGTTTAGCCTGATCAATGAACGGTCGTACCTGCCCAATAAACCGGCCGCCACTGTTCATAGCCACCTGTGGATCATGCCGGATAATAAATAGAACGGGTTAACAAAAATTGAAAATAATAAGTCTTCGCTCCCGCATTTTAGCGCCGCGCCACGCGAAATCCCACGCTGCCGTCCCGAAAATCAGCATACCGGCTGCTGCGGTTGGCGATGCGGCAGTGCGCGCGGTTGTTGTTCCAGGCGCCGCCGCGCAAGGTGCGTTCCTGACCGTTGGGCGGACCGGAAGGATCGGCTGCGTCGCGGCTTTTTTCGTAAAAACGGGCGTCATACCAATCCTGGCACCATTCCCACACGTTGCCGGTGAGATCGTATAAGCCATTCCCGTTGGCCTGGCGCAAAGCGGTGACGTGGACACGGTGGCCGGCATTGCCCGAATACCAGGCTAGTATGTTGAGGCTGCCGGGCCCGGCGTAGGGCTGGATTTTTCCGGCGGCGGCGGCGTACTCCCATTCGGCCTCGGTAGGCAGGCAATAGCCGTTAGCGGAGAAGATTATGTTTACGGTATCTGCTTGAAAATCATAGATTTGCTGCAAGCCGGACTGTCTACTAAGCCAGTTGCAATAATGCGCGGCATCGTGCCAACTGACGTGCAACACCGGGTAGGGACCAACGGCTCCCCGGGTTTCGCTGCGCAAATGTCCCCGCTCATCATGCCGCCAATTTACGCCTTCCTTTTTATGCCAGCCGAGGCTGTCCCAGATAAAACTGCCCTCGCCCGATTCGGCATCGGTGATGTAACTCGTAGCCGTGATAAAGGCCTGGAATTGGGCAAAGGTCGTTTCGGTTCTGGCCAGGTAAAAAGGGCTCAACGTCACCGGATGCACCGGTTTTTCGTCGGCATCGCCGGCACGGGAACCCATTTGGAAAGTGCCGCCGGGGATGCGGAGCATTTCGGGTTCATTGATCGGCGTTTGGGCAATGCTCAAATGCGTAAATACCAGCGCAGCGAGTGTAGCGCCAAGGTTAGTCGGCCAGCGCATTTTGATAAATATCGAGCAGGCGCAGCTTTTTGCGATGCAGCGTCACATAGCCGTTTTCCAGGTCACGCATTTCCAGGTTCAACCATTCGCCGGGCCGGCCGGTGCGGGAATAAAGCGAAACACCGGGCTTTTTTTGTTCCACCAAAAGAATATGTTGTATGCTGGGCAAAGTCTTGTAGCGCTGTAGTTTGACGCCCCGGTCATAGCGTTCCGTGCTTTTGGACAATACCTCGACAATCAGGTATGGATTGGTCAGTACCTTAATTTTTTTCCTGGCGGTTTGGTGCACATGGTAAGCCGGCTTGCCTTGCAGCACCACCAGGTCGCCATTATGAACGGCTTCGGCGTCGGGAATGAAAGTCGCTACGTTGCTACCCAGGACGTGATAATCGCTGTCAATGCCGAACAAATTAGTCAGCAAATAAATGAGCCGCCCGACGAGGGCTTCGTGAGAGATAGAGGCATAACCCATGGCAATAATTTTTCCATCCGAATAATCGAGGCGGTATTCGCAGGACTCGACGAAGTCGAAATACTCGTCCAGCGTGGCGCGGACTTCCAGCACTTCCGGCAGGTCGAGCCGTTCCTGCAGGGTTTTGGGCAGGGGTGAAGCAGAGGTGGCGGTAGACATGGTGGATAGTTTTTGGCCAAAGTTAAAGGACAAGGCGCAAAAGACGCCCATTTTCTCCCTGCTTCCAGGTGACTGCTCTTGACTATATTGGTCCCGCTACAAAACTGTTAAGCTTCAACATTAAATCCTGCCACCATGTCTCCTGCCCTGCCAGTCATTGCCTGCTTACTGTTTATGCAAACGGCAACTTTTGCGCAATCCTTTGATTTCGCTCCGGTCGGCGCAAAATGGTACTACGGTGAGCAGGCCTTTATCCCGCCGCCGTACGGATCCTATCCACACGTGGTGGCGGTGGAAAGCAAAGAAATGTACCAGGGTAAATTATGCAGCAAGCTCATCCGTTTGGTCGGCGAGGCCTCGCCCACGGTGCCCAACCCGCTGTACGTGTACAGCCAGCACGACTCGGTATTTTTTTACAGCCTGAAAACCAATCGTTTCGAGCT
>JBKJKS010000573.1:0-5189 GCA_046597295.1 Saprospiraceae bacterium | reverse complement strand
CACATCCTGCAGGCGTTCAGCGACTTCCACGATGTTGATCGTCGCATCGTCCCAGCCCAGGCGTGTCTTCACCGTCACCGGCCGGTTAGTGCTTTTCACTACTGCGGCGGTCAGTTTCACCATTTGCGGAATGTCGCGTAGCAGACCGGCACCGGCCATGCGGCAGGCGACCTTCGCCACCGGACAACCGAAATTAATGTCGATCACGTCCGGATTTTTGGATTCAATGATGCCGGCCGCTTCGATCATATTCTCGAGCTGTCCACCAAAATACTGAATGCCAATCGGCCGTTCGTAGTCGAAAATGTCGAGTTTCTGCAGACTTTTCAGGGCATCGTGCACCAGACCGTCCGCGCTGATGAACTCGGTGTACACCATATCCGCGCCCTGCTCCTTGCAGAGTTTGCGGAAGGGCGGATCGCTGACGTCCTCCATCGGCGCAAGCAGCAGCGGAAAGTCACCAAGTTCAATGTTCCCAATTTTAACCATATTTTGAATTTCGCTGCAAAAATACGGACTTGCCGGGCATTCCCTTTTTAATTTTGCCCGCCCAATCCGAACATCCAACGTTTCAACATCTCAACAATTGCTATAATGAAAGTTTTCAAATTCGGCGGCGCCAGCCTCAAAGATGCGGCGGGACTGCAAAATGTGGCGTCGATTCTACAAAAGTATGCCGGCGAACAACTGGTCATCGTCGTCTCGGCGATGGGCAAAATGACCAACGCGCTGGAAGAAGTCATGGCGGCCCACGTTCAGCAAAACGGGCAGGCGCAGACGCTGTACGATGCTGTGAAAGAGAAACACTATGGCCTGATGCGCGAGTTATTCAGCGAAAGCGACGAAGTATTTGCCGCCGTGAACGACGTTTTTGTGGAAGGCGAATGGGTACTGGAAGAAAAGCCGGCCGATAACTACGACTACATGTACGACCAGATCGTGTGCGTCGGCGAACTGGTCAGTTCCAAAATAACCGCTGCCTTTTTGAATCAATATGGCCTGCCAACGGCCTGGCTCGATGCCCGTGATGTGGTGGCGACCGACAATACTTACCGGGAGGGCTGGGTGATCTGGGACAAAACTAAAGCCAATGCCCAAAAAATAGTGCCCCCCTTGTTGACCAGGGGCGGTTTTGTGCTGACCCAGGGGTTCATTGGCTCCACCTCCGAAAATTTCACCACCACCCTGGGTCGGGAAGGGTCGGACTACTCTGCAGCGATTTTTTCGCACTGCCTGGATGCCGACAGCATGAGCATCTGGAAAGATGTGCCCGGCGTTTTGAATGCCGATCCGCGGCTGTTTGAGCACGTGCTCAAACTGGACCGGTTGTCGTATCGGGAGGCCATCGAGATGACCTATTACGGCGCTTCGGTCATCCATCCGAAGACCATCAAACCCCTGCAAAACAAGAATATTCCGCTCTATGTGAAATCTTTTCTGGATCCCGATGCACCGGGCACCGAGATCAGCAGCGACAACGAGGAAACCTACCCGCCGATCATCATGGTGGAAAAGAACCAGGCCCTGCTGCACATCAGCACCCTCGACTATTCTTTCGTGGCCGAGCACCACATGGCCCGCCTGTTTGGCAAGGCCGCCGATCTGCGGATGTTCGTGAACATGATGCAGAATACGGCCATCAGCTTCACGATCTGCGTACCCAATCAGCCGGACCGGATCGAGAAATTCAGCCGGGATATTGCCGATGAATTCAAGGTGAAATCCGAGTCGGGGCTGGAGCTGCTGACCATCCGGCACTATAACGAAGACACCATCGCCAACCTGAAAAAAGGCAAGATCGTGCTCTTCGAAGAGCGCATCCGTAACACCCTGCAAATGGTGGTACGCACCATACCGGCCATTGAGCGCCGGGAGACCGATCTGGCCGGATCCAAAGCTTAAGTCTTCCTGGCCGGTAGTAAATGCTGATTGCTGACTTTTCTGTGGAATTGCCGGCCCAGCTCCCCTTGGCCCGCATTTTTTAATTAATTTTCGGTTCGCTTCGACAGTCTATGGATGGACTGATTGGTTCCAGCCACTGGAATGTACGTTGCTAAGGAAAACTTGCCCCCAAGCCGGATGTAATCCGCTTCCTTTTGCTTCCCCCGGTTATTATTTCATCACCTTGCAACCTGCTCATTTCATGAAGTCACCCACACCGATAATTCCCTCCAGCCTCCTTGCCCTGGCTGTTTTCCTGCTCGCTTCCTTATCAATCTCCGCCCAAACGTTTACTATTGGCGACTTTACGGGCCAAAATGCCTCCAACGCTTATCCGACACCCTATGGGGATCGCTTCGAAGGGATGCGTGCCCAGTATTTGTACCGGGCTGCCGATCTGACTGCCGCCGGGGTTCCCGCCGGTAACATCGTTTCCGTAGGTTTCTTCGTCGTGGACGTCAATGGCGCCGGCATTCATGACAACTACACGATCAAGCTGGCGCAGACGAATCTCAATACCCTGACTACCTGGTTGCCCGGTACGACGACCGTGTTTGGTCCGGTCAATTACCAGCCGGTAGCCGGACTGAACACCCATAATTTGACTACGCCCTTTTTCTGGAATGGCACGTCTAACCTGGTGGTGGAAGTATGTCATGTACCTACCAACACACAAGGTAATTTCTCGTCTGAAAATGCCATTGTGCAGCAAACCGTCAATTTACCTTACCTGGCCTCCTTGGTTTACCGGGCGAACAATGACGACGCTATTTGTAACACTACAAACACGAGCGGATCGGAAGAAATGCGCCGCCCGCGTCTTTGGCTCTCCGTTTGTCGGGCGCCCCTCAATCCGGTTTTAGTAAGCAGAACCTCCACCGGCGCAGTCATCTCCTGGACCCCTCCTGCCAGCGGTACACCGGACGGCTATGAGTGGGTGTATGGTACGCCCAACTTCGTGCCGGGCGGCGGCGGCACCCAACTCGGCAGCGGCAGCGGTACCGGCCTCACAGCGACCTTATCGAACCTGAATGGCAATACTGCCTATAGTTTTTACGTGCGGTCGAAATGTGGCGGCAGCTACAGCACTTATTCCGGACCGGTATCTTTCATTACCGAGGCCAGCTGCAACGATCCTTTCGCCGACACGGACAGCGGTCCGTTAGGCGTCTACGATACCAGCGAAAACTACGTGCGCACGTTTTGTCCCGATCTGGCCGGCAACGCCCTGACCATGACCTTTTCTTTATTCTCCACGGGCAGTGGCGATACCCTGCGCATTTATAACGGCGATAATACCACGGCGCCCCTGTTGGGCAGTTTTTCCGGCGTTTACCTGCCGCTCGCCGGCCCCGGGCCATTTTTGGCCACCACCAGCACCGGCTGTCTCACTGTACAATTTACTTCCGATACCACCACTTCTCCGCTGGAGCTCGGCTGGTCGGCTATGCTGACTTGCGCTGCCCTGCACCCGGATTCCTGTTATCGCGTACTGCAACTGGAGGTCAAAGACATCACTTTTACATCGGCTAAATTCTCCTGGACCAAGATGTTCGGCGCCGACAGTTACACGTATAAATTATTCGCATTGCCCGCCATACTGGTTGATTCGGCGGTGACTTTCAATTCCGCGGTCAATTATACGAACCTGAACGCCGGTACTGGCTATACTTTCGTCGTGCGCAGCAACTGCAGCAATGGGGAGAACAGCCTGTGGGACACGGTATATTTTGAGACGCCGGTGCGCTGCGATAATCTGGCCAATGGAAACTCCAATCTGATCAGCTGCGGTAGTCAGGGTCAGATCAGTTCTTCCGGCACCGGCATTTGGAATGTAACGGACTGTGGCCCCGGATCAACGACGCCCGGTAGAGAGCAGGTCTTCCGCTTTATTGCACCCCATACCCGGGAATACGGATTTAAACTGACCGAGCCGGCCAGCAGCAATAATTTTGTAAATTATTTTATCAAACCTGTAGCGGAAGGTTGTGGTCCAACCGGCTGGAATTGTTTCGGTTCTTTCAATAATGCCAGCGATTCTACCTCGTTCGGACCGCTGACCGCCGGAGAGGAATACTATATCCTGGCCGATCCGACCACCACGGCGACCGTGAATCAGCGTTTCAAAATAGTGGGCTGCGGGCCGCTCAATGACGATGCCGTCAATGCGATTGCGCTGACGTTAAACTCGCCCTGTGCCGATAATGTCTATTCTAACAAGGATGCGACTATCAGCCCGGGTGAACCCAACCCGGACACCGTGTCTGCCGATGGTTATGCCGGCCGTTGGCTGGAATCGATCGAAAATACCGTCTGGTTCAGCTTTGTGGCGCCCGCTTCCGGTACGGTCACGATCAGTACAAATGAAGTATTCACCAACCCCCTGGGTGATACGCAGGTAGCGCTCTATGAAGGTGATCCGGCTGACTACGCCACTTTTGTACTGTTGGAAAGCGAT
Organism: Saprospiraceae bacterium; assembly: GCA_046597295.1. GTDB lineage: Bacteria > Bacteroidota > Bacteroidia > Chitinophagales > Saprospiraceae > M3007. The sequence goes on along the minus strand of JBKJKS010000573.1, from coordinate 790 downwards.
GAGGACCAGGGCAACGGGTTCAACTCGAACTTTACGTACACGGGTTTGGAAGAAGGCATGACGTATTACCTGCAGGTGGACAGTTGGGCCATTAATGCCGAAGGCCCCTTCTGCATCGAAGTGTCCGATGATGCCGTACGGCAGACCAACGATGCCTGTGGTACCTATGCCGTGTCCGATGTAAAGGGAAATGCCTGGTTCAATATTTATACTTCGCCTGAAATATCTGATATTGGTAAGATCGTGCTGGCAATCAATCCGCTTGATCAAGAGCTGGATACTGTTTTTGCCAGCATTATGACTTTCGCCAGCATTCCGATTTCAGCGAGCAGCACGCCTTACTTACCCGCCTACTTCCGCCTGCGGTCGAGCACGGCGCCCACCGGCCCGGTAGCGGTACGCCTTTTTTTCTACAACAGCGAACTGGAAGCCCTGAAAGATACGGCCAATGCGCCGAACAACACGGCCAGTGATCTGGTCGTCTCGCAGTACAACGGTCCGAACACCGATTGCAATCAGTTGAATAACATCGGCTCTTCCACCCTGGTACCCGGTGTGGAAGCCATACTAATGCAGAATAGTTTCTACCTGGAGTTTCTGACCAGTGTCCTCGGCGAGTTCGGGGCGCACTTCGGTCCGCTGGCTTTACCGCTCGAACTGGAATCATTTACGGGAAAAGTTGCCGGTACGGTTAACCTGCTGGAATGGAAAACCCGTACCGAGAAAAATGTCCAGTGGCATATTGTGGAACGCTCCATCGACGGTGTCCAATGGCTGGACATTGGCCGCG
>JBKJKS010000122.1:0-3098 GCA_046597295.1 Saprospiraceae bacterium | reverse complement strand
TTCGCTGGCGGCTAAGGTGTACCGGCTTATGCAAAACCACGTTGTGCAGGCACAGTCCAGCTACGTGCCCCTGACGGACCGGCAAAAAGACGTATTGCAGGCCATGGTGGAAGGGTTAAGCCGAAAAATGATCGCCGAAAAACTCGAAATTCACTTAGACACGGTGGGTGATCACCTCAAGGAAATCTACCGCAAACTACACGTGAACTCCGCCCCGGAAGCGGTACGCGAAGCCCTGCAAAAAAAAATTATTTAAACATCCTTTCACCACAAAATTTTCTAAAATCATGCCTGCAAACCCGAAGATCATTACGACGATGGCCGTGCTGGAATCCCCCAACGTTAAAGGCAGAATCACCAAAGTCGAAACTTATTTGAAGGCCGACCGGAAGGCCGACACGGATCGCTATTGGGCCGACGTGGACTTGGCGGAAAAGCGGCGAAAAATGTTCCCCATAGAGTACTGGCAGTTGGAGAGATGGATGAAACGACCTGGCCAAGCCGCGTTGATTGTCAAAAACATCCATGACCCCTACGAGGTAACGGCAAAGTGGGCCGGCTTTTCGCCCAAAAAACCCCCGGTTTTACCCGAGAATAGCTTCTGTTTTGTTTTGTCAAAGCTGTTTTACAATGGTATTATCGAGGAAATAAAGGAAGAAGGGGGCTCCTCCTATAATATGTATGGGCTGTCGAGGGTCAAAACGCACGGGCCGGAATCAAACTTCCTGGTCGCACTGCTCGGCAAGGTTGCGGAGAATGACTATACGCTCTACCTGCAGAATGCATCCGCTCGCTACATTGAACAAGACCCAAAAGGCACCGGCACTTCGCCCGGCGGAGAAGGTGCCGGTGGTGCAAAAATACCATAAGGCGCATGGACCAGGGATTGCTCCAGAAGGGGAATTGGTATAGAGGTAATCTACTTTTCTGAAACCGCTATCAAATCTTGCAACTATACCGAACACAGGACAGATGAATGAACTAGACAAATACTATAGTGCCCTGGTTCTCCTGTCGGGCCGGGGGGTGATAGCCATATCGCTGCTGACTTTGATTTTTGGTTTGGTGTATTGGCGGAAATTCAACAAGACCTTGCAAATCTTTTGGTTTTTCCTGCTGTCGGCGCTGATCCTGTACCTGGTCGAGCAGGTGTTTGTATGGTCGGTCCGCAGATATACGGATTTCTGGATGCCTTTCCTAAATGCGTATCATATTGCGGACACCAACTTTCTCCGCTACCCCTATCATATCATCAATTTCACCCTGTTGGGGTGGTTTCTATACCGGATACTGCTGCCGAGGCCAGTAGCCAGGTGGGTAAAACGTTTGTCCATCTTACTCGTGGTGCTGGTGACGATCAACTATTTTTTTGTTCAGGGCCACAACATGGCGGGCGGCGTGAATTCAACGCTTTCCTCGTTTTACTGCTTTGTCTTGCCTCTTATTTCGATGTGGTATTTGTACAACCGTGATGGCAAAGTGCCATTAGTACACAACCCCTATTTTTGGATAAACCTGGGACTGATCATTCCCAGTTTGCTGGGCCTGTTCTTGTACTTTGTTGGCGATGTGCTGTACAAAGAGAATTTCCCTCTATATATTCAATTGACCATCCTGAAAAACGGCATTGAAATGGTCGCTCAGGTACTAACCGCCATTGGGTTCTATTATGCCAGGAATACAAAATATCTCGATTCACTCTAAATGGCAAAAAAATGCTTCCTCCTGTTGTCAGTAAACTGATCGCCCGCTTCCATAATTTTGAAGCAATAAGCTCTTTCAAAGAGGAGTTCCCTTACCTGATTGTAAACAAGCTGCACTATTTTTCCCCTGACATCAAAACAGGTTTCCTGTCGAAGGCGGAAGAAAACCTGTACCGAACGGTATTGATCGAGCCGGCGCCAGGCTCCCCTGAAGAGCAGGAGCAATGGATAGAAAAAGCATACCTTGTTTTGAAGGACGACCCGAGGGTGGCCTATGTGCATTACGACCAGCCATACCAACTATACGATCAGGTGCCGCCTCTCCAGGATCCGAATGCGCCATGGTTCACGGCCATCAACTGCAAAAATGCCCTAAACCCTTATAGCAGCTCAGAAGCAAAGATTCAGGTCGCCGTGATTGATACGGGAATTTTCCACAAGCACCCCGATCTGGACGATTTCAAGGGTGGGGGAATGGCCAGGGATTTTACCAATTTGAAATGGTTGGATGGATCGCTTGTCACCAGTACGATTGTTCCAATTAACACCAGCAGGACGGACAACGGCGATAACGAATTCCACGGAACGCATGTAGCGGGCATAATCGGCGCCTTGTTGAACAAGACGCCCCACACGATTGGGCTTGCCCACCAGGAAACTTTGATGAACCTGCGCGCCTGGTGGCCGAACGATCCCAGCGACGCGACTTTGTCGGTGGCCATCGTTTTTGCGGCTGATAACGGGGCGAGGGTTATTAACGCCAGTTGGGGACGAAAGAAGAAAGATGCCAACGATAATGGGGGGAGCCTACGGGATGCGATTAACTATGCCTGTTCAAAAGGTGTGGTCGTGGTGTGTGCAGCGGGAAATACGATCAATAATGGCGAAAATGTAAAGGATTTCATACCCGCCAGTTTTGACAATGTAGTGGTGGTAGGGTCAATTTACCGACCCGATGCTGCAAAACCTTTCCAAAGGTACCCGGAATCCAACTACGGCAAAAATGTCATCGGCGCGCCGGGGGTTAACATCTCTTCCCTGGATGCATACGACAGAGACGCAATGCGGCTCCTTACGGGCACCTCCATGGCTACAGCCTTCGTATCGGGCCTGGTCGCGCGCATGCTTGCACAGAATCCCAATCTCCTAACACCCACCTCTCAAACGCCTTGTAACGCAGCGGCAATAATCCTCAAGCTTATCGTCTGCGACCCTTTGCCGATTGATCAACAGATCGGCTTGGGCATGATTAACGTCGATAAAACGTTGGGACTTTAACACCCCCCCCCCTGATCCGGGGATAGACGCAGCCGGCCTTCGCGCCTACTTTTGTTCCATGCAACGATGACGGCTAATATTTGCTCCACATGTCCCCTGTATAGGACTAAAAAGCCG
>JBKJKS010000091.1:0-2557 GCA_046597295.1 Saprospiraceae bacterium | reverse complement strand
CTGGGTGGCCAACCACACGGCCTGGGACAATCCCTGGATGACCGACCATCGCGATTGGTATACTCAGGATGCCAGTGGTAATATCCAAATCCCGGCCGGTACGAACTGGCAAGACGTGGCCGAACTGAACTACAATAGTTCGGATATGCGCATAGCCATGATAAAAGCCATGAAATACTGGGTGCTGCGGGCAAATATCGATGGTTTTCGCTGCGATGCCGCCGATTTTATACCCTTCGACTTCTGGAAGCAAGCGATCGATACGCTCCGGAACATGCCCAACCGCAACATCATCATGCTGGCGGAAGGCAGCCGAGCGGATCATTTTTCAGCCGGCTTTCAACTGAATTATGGCTGGAACTTTTACACAACGACCAAGAATGTCATCCGGGTCGGCATGTCGGCAAATAATTTCTCATCTACCCATGCTGCCGAATACAATGGCCTGCCGGCCAACTCCGGGTTACTGCGCTTCACTACCAACCATGACGAGTCGGCCTGGGAGGGTTCTCCGATTACTCTGCTCGGCGGAAAAAAAGGCGCTTTCACCGCTTTTCTGATTACAGCCTACATGGGCGGCATACCACTTATATATGGTGGACAGGAAGTGGCAAGGGCGGAAACGACGCCATTTTTCTCGAAAAGCCCGATCGACTGGACGGCGAACAACGACTACCTTGCCGAGTATAAGCAGGTGCTGGGTTTCCGGCAATCCAGCGCCACCGTTCGGCAGGGCGAACTGGAAAGCTTCCCGCATAATGATGTCGTCGTTTTCAAGAAAAAATTGCAGTCGGACGAGGTGCTCGTCATTGCCAATCCACGCAACGGGGTAGTGAATTATACGGTAAGCTCTGCTCTGGTGAATACGAACTGGAAAAATGCGCTGACCCAGGCGGATTATTCATTGGCTACATCGCTCAAATTGCAACCTTATGAGTACCTGATTCTGAAAAAATAGTTCCGGCTACGACGCTTGTCAAGGAAACCAGTAATTATGTTTAACCGCATTCACCATACTGCTATCATCTGCTCCGACTACGAGCAAGCAAAGTATTTTTATACGGACGTTTTAGGGCTTCAAATTATCAGGGAAATCTTCCGGCCAGACCGGAATTCCTATAAACTGGATCTTGCCCTGAACGGGGAATACGTCATTGAACTTTTTTCATTTCCAAGCACGCCACCCCGGCTTTCCAGACCAGAGGCAACCGGGTTGCGACACCTGGCCCTGGAGGTAGATAATTTAAACGAGGTCCTGGAAAATTTAAAGCGAAGTAACGTAATCGCCGAACCGATCCGTATAGACGAAACGACCAACCAACGTTTCACTTTTATTTTTGACCCGGATAATTTGCCCATTGAATTGTATGAAAAATGATTATTCCAGACCCTGTCGACACGCATTGGGAATCCGCAGGAACGAAGATCATGCGGATTTGAAGCTCCGTTATTTGAAACAATTTTAGGAACAATAAACATGGCAATATCATGAAACATACCTGTCAGATCATCTTGATCGCGCTTATTTTTACTGCCTGCGAGGTAGAATCGAAAATAGAAGTACCCATCCCCAGCCCCGTGCAGGTGGTTGGTACCTGGGAATTGATTTCAGCCACTGCCACACAGAAAGACAGCACGTTCTCGACCTTTAATCCCCGGCATAAAATGATTAAAATTATCAATCCTACGCATTTCGCTTTTTTCAGCCACGATCTGAGCGCGGGCAAAGACACGGCAACGGCTGCCTTTTCTGCCGGCGGCGGATCCTACACCATCGCCGATAGTGTGTATACGGAGCATTTGGAGTACTTCAACCTCCGCGAATGGGAAGACCACAAGTTTACTTTCACCGTGACTATAAAGAATGACACGCTGACGCAAAAAGGCATTGAGAAGCTGGAAGCACTGGGTATTGATCGGCTGATCGTGGAGAAGTATAAGAAAGTAAAAGACTGATTCATGCGGCTACCGCTGCACCCGCACCTTTTTCAAAGATAAGAGATTGATCGCATTCCGCGGCAGCCCCGTCACGCCGCGCCGGGCAAACTGCGCGGTCTCATCGTAAAACAGAAACACCACCGGCGCTTCTTCCACTACGATCCGGTCCATGGCCTGATACAGGACATAGCGTTTGCCGGCGTCCGTCTCCTGCAGCGCCTTCGTGTACAGCCGATCAAAGGCCACGTTCTGGAAGTGGGTGTAGTTGGGCGGCGCTGCATTTTTGGAATAAAAACAGGTCAGAAAACTCTCCGCATCCGGGTAATCGGCAATCCAGGAAGCGCGAAAAAACGGAGCCTGGCCGTTGCGCATACGCTCGCGCAACAAGGCCGTCTCCGTCGTTTCAATTCGGACCCGGATACCCAGATCTTCCCACTGCCGGGCGACGAAGGTGCAGAGGTCGAGGTAGTCGGCATTGCACAGCAGGGTAATTATGGGCAGCCCCTGGCCTCTGGGAAAGCCGGCTTCCGCCAACAGCCGGGCCGCGCGGGCCGGATCGTAGCTATAGCCCGGTACCGCCTGCGGATCGGAGGAAGGGAGCCCGCGGGGAACGAAACCG
>JBKJKS010000024.1:0-2621 GCA_046597295.1 Saprospiraceae bacterium | reverse complement strand
ACGCGCAGCCATGAACCCGATTAATTGCTTGCTTTTGCTTTGCCTGACCACTTCCCTGGCTGCTCAGCAGACCGACTACGACGCCATTGTGCAACCCCTGGATGCCAAGGCGCGTGAGTTTCCCGAATACCTCGTCCAACTGGCCTGGCTCAATAGTCCGGATGGCGCCATTGCTTACGAAGGCGTAAAAATTGCCCAGGAGGAAGCCAAAAACGTGCGCAAAGAATGGACACGCGACGTGCAGGCGACTTTCAACCTGAACGAAGGCAACCTTCGCCCCGCGAGTTCGACCAACAATGCCTTCTTCCCTCGTTATAACTTCGGCCTGACTTTCAACGTGTATAATGTGCTGACGCAGAAGACCAAGGCCCAGATCGCCAGGCGGGAGGTGAACGTCGCCGAGCTGCAGGTCAATCAACGCAAGTTGGCCGTCCGGGTCGAAACGCTGGTGCGCTACGTCAGCTACCAGCTGACCAAATCTGTCTTCCAGACCCGCTCCCTCGCCGAACAGGATATGAATGCCAACTTCATTCTGGTGGAGCAGTTGTACAAAACCGATGAAAAGACGTTCGACGAATATACCCTGGCTTCCAATAGTTACTACGAAGCGAAGGAGTCGCGCATCCGGGCAGAAACGGATATTCAAATCGCCAAGTTCCGGCTGGAAGAAATGATCGGCCTGAAATGGGAACAAGTACAACATCCCGCCAAAGAGGAATAGGCCCAGTTTTGTTTTGAACGGGCAGCCGCCTACTTTTGCGGCGGATTTTTTGAGCTTAACACCCTATTCGTTCCACCCACACTTTTCTCCGGCGCCGTTATCGAGCCGGAAACCTTGTTTCCTATGAAAAATATCTCGTTGATCCTGAATGTCATCCTCCTGGCCGCAGTCGCGCATTTATACTATTTGAATTTACGAAAAGCCAGGCCCACGGAGCAGATGATCATGCCGAAAACGGAGAACGCCGGCGTACGGGTCGCCCACGTGAATGCCGACACCCTCGATGCGAATTACGAATGGCTGAAAAAACAAAAAGCGGCCATCGAACAACGCGTCGCCTCCGCGCAAAACAGCCTGGGCAATAAAAAGGAAAGCCTTATGAAAGACCTCGAAGCTTTTCAGGTCAAGTACCAGAGCGGTACCATGACCGAAGCCGATGCGAAAAAGCAGTATGACGGACTCATGCAGCGCCAGCAAAAACTCGGCGATGACGAGGCGCGCCTGGGCAAACAACTGGGTGATGAACAAAAGAAAGCCTTCAATGATCTCTACGCCAACGTGGAAAGCCAGCTCAAGACCCTGAGCAGCCAGATCGGCTACGACTACATCCTGTCGTACAGCCGCGGCGGCCCCATCCTGCTGGCCAATGACAGCCTGGATATCACGACGCAGGTACTGCAGTTGCTGAATGCACAGGAAGTGCCGAAATAGGGCTGTGCTATGTTGCTGGAAATTCGCTGGGTGGCCGGGTGCCGCGCAGCGAATTTTTTTGTGCAAGCCCGCGCTTTTTACTCGTTCGTGATCAACCGCCGCAACAGCTCCTGCGCCGCCCTCGCCACCACCGTGCCCGGCCCGAAAATAGCCGCGGCCCCCGCCGCTTTCAAAAAGTCGTAGTCCTGCTCCGGGATCACGCCGCCGACGACCACCAGAATGTCACCGCGGCCCATTTTTTCCAGTTCCGCAATGGTCTGCGGCACCAGCGTCTTGTGTCCGGCGGCCAGCGACGAAATGCCCAGGATGTGCACGTCGTTTTCGGCGGCCTGCCGCGCCGCTTCGGCGGGGGTCTGGAACAGTGGCCCGATGTCCACGTCGAAGCCCAGATCGGCAAAGGCGGTAGCAATAATTTTTGCCCCGCGATCGTGGCCATCCTGGCCGAGTTTGGCCACCATGATGCGGGGGCGGCGACCTTCCAGCTCGGCGAATTCGTCGGCCAGCTGGCGGGCCGCGTGAAAAGCAGCGTTGTTATGCATGGTAGCGGCGTAAATGCCCGTGATGGTCCGGGTAGTGGCGGCATAACGCCCGAAAGCGTTTTCCAGGGCGAGTGATATTTCGCCCAGTGTGGCGCGGGCGCGGGCCGCAGTGATGGCCAGGGCGAGTAAATTTTCCCCATCGGGGATATTCGCCGCGTGCTGGACGGCCGTCAGGGCCGTTCGTACGGCAGCATCATCGCGTGATGATTTCACCGCCTGAATGCGGGCAATTTGTGCTTCCCGCACGGCATCGTTGTCCACTTCCAGCAGGTCAAAGGCTACCTTGTCGCTGACCTGGAACACATTGACCCCCACGATCTGCTCTGCGCCGCTGTCGATCCGGGCCTGCTTGCGGGCCGCCGCTTCCTCGATGCGTAGTTTCGGCAGGCCCGCCTCGATGGCTTTGGCCATGCCGCCCAGGGCTTCCACTTCTTCGATGAGTGCCCAGGCTTTTTCCACCAGCCCGGCGGTCAGGCTTTCCACGTAGTGCGAGCCGGCCCAGGGGTCCACCGCCTGCGTGACGCCGGTTTCTTTTTGGATAAATAACTGGGTATCGCGGGCAATTTTGGCCGAAAAATCGGTGGGCAGCGCCATGGCCTCGTCGAAGGAATTGGTGTGCAGACTCTGGGTGCCGCCGAGCACCGCCGCCA
>JBKJKS010000677.1:0-9270 GCA_046597295.1 Saprospiraceae bacterium | reverse complement strand
AAAAATAAACGCCGGGCGGCAAGTGACCCATGTCTAATTGTTGGCCGGAAAGGGTGGCGGAAGAAATGCAGTGTCCGCCGATGTCCGTAAGCGTAGCGACGACGGTCATACCCTCCGCAAAACCATCGAAACGGAAGTAGAGCACGTCGGTTACCGGATTGGGCGAGATCGAAAAGCCGGGCCGCTCAGGCAGGGTTTCGGTGGGGACCAGGGCTGCTCCCATGTATCTGAACATGGCCGGCTGGGTTGGAGACGTGATTTTTCCCGCTCCGATCCAGCCGGTGGTCGGGCTGGTAAAAACAACTGCATTGAGGGACAGATCTATATTTTCAACCGACCAGGAGGCGCCGAAGTTGGTGGTAATGGCCACTTTGCCGGCCGTAATGTCCAAGTGCGTAGCCAGCACATAAAAGCCTGGCGCGCCGGGTACGGCGGCTATGTTCCAGCCGACGGTATTTCCAGGCTGCTGGGCCAGTACCGCCCAGGTAGCGCCTCCATCCTCACTCCGGGCGATTCGGTTGTTATTGGCAAGGTTGACGCTGTAGCACAAACCTTTGGCATGATCCTGAAAGGCGATGGAAGGAATGTTCGTGGCCGTGCCGAGGCCGGTATTAAAAAATTGCGACGACTGACCATAGTTCGTAAATCGCAGTATTCGTCCGGAGGAGGTACCGCTCCAGCTGGTGTCACCCGCAGTGTTAGACAGATTGGCGGCAGAATATAAAATCTGGTACTCGTTGGTTTGATAGTCCGGAACGTTTGAATTGGTCCAATTGATCCCGTCATCCGACGAGCGACTAATGGACTGGCGATTATGCGCCAGCCAGTGCTGGCCATCGGCAAATCGGTTCAGGGCGACGCCGCCAGCTGTATTCGCGAGTTTTTTGACCCAGCTGAGGCCCCCATCCGTGGTCTGATACAGCGCCCGACCGGGGCCGCCGCCATAGTCCTGCGTGGTCAGCCAGGCAGTGAGCGAATCCACGGCGACGATCTGGAAGCTGATGGTCCCTGCAGCTTCTTCCACCTCCGCGACCGTCCAGTGTAGACCTCCATCCGATGTACGCAGCACCCGGGAACGGTGAGCGGCCGGAATGGGCGCCTGATAGTATTCGCCGCTGGCGACGGCCCACACCACCTGGTCGCCCACGGCGGAAATGCTGAAGATGACATAGCCGTTGGGCAACAGACCCGCGCCCATGGGCTGCCAGTTTTGAGCGGAAAGCCCGGTCAGGATCGCGGAGAGGAGGAGGGTAAACAGCGTTGTTTTCATGGCAAAAGGGTGGTTTACAATGGTTTAGAAAGTTGAAGTCACCAAGGCTGTCCGGCCATGCCGGCCGGCGGGCTGGTCAGTACGGTACTTTGACAACTCGTAGGCGGAGGGAGACACGGGCGCTGCACCGTAGAAACCGTGGCGACGAGCAAGAATGACCAGTGTGAGGAGGGGCGTTTTCAAGGTTTTTGGCTGAACATCTGTTGACGTTCGGACAAATATACTGGCCGTTTTTTATTTTTACAAGCTGGCCGACATGCGTTCAGCGGGCGTTTTCACAGCAGCATCCGTATTGGCAGGCAGCAGGAACGCCGTTATTTTCAGACAGTAGGGGAGATTTCAACAGGTTTTAGCCAACACTTCGACCAGGCTTTTCAGCGCATAGCTGTTCTGAGTCGCTCAAAGCCCGCCCGGGTTGAGTATCCCTCTGGCGTAAAATTGTTGTTGGTCTCCTGTTGGAAAAAGTGCCTCGGCGGCTACCAGTAGGCCGATCAGGGCCACGACGATCCAGGTGAGGAAGGTGATGATTTTGCGCAGATTCATGCAGCTTAGTTTTACAAGCCATTGATCGCGTTAAAAATCATCTTCATTTATCCCTGCGCCTTCGCAAATCCAGGTTTTGAGTTGGATAAAGCCCGGGGCGTTTTTCTGCTTGAGGGTGTTGAGGAATTGCTTTAATTGATCATTTTCACTTGCGTCTTGTTGTTTGCATATATCCTTAAAATACTTTCGATTACGAAATCCGTAATGGGCTGGATTGACTTTTACAGCAGCGGCATTTTCAAAAATCCAATCCTCAAAAGCAGGACAAATTATTAGAAGCGTGTGACGAGTATTGGATTTTAAACGCCGTTGTATACTGATTTCCTCCCTGTCTAGTTCAAATTCTTGGAAATCAGTAGGCTTTTTCTTATCATTATCAATAATTCCAACGGCAATTGTGTTCCTGAATTTTTCTGCCAGCGCGTTTTTTACCTGGCCAATTCCTAACTGATGATTTGGGCGCTTAAAGCCAAGCACCTCAATTAATAGGGTATCGGCATAGCATTCCGGCAAAATACGAAAGTGACTCATCCAGGGATGAAATGATTGAGGTTAAGAAATACGTCCAGCCCATAACTTAGAATGTCAGCAACTTCCGTTTCGGAGAGCCTTCGTGCATGGGTTTGATAGTTTTCAAACCAAGTGACGAAGAGCGCTACATCCTTGGTTTCTTGCAAAATTGGGGTTAATAAGTATGGGTTATGTGTGGTTAGGAAATATTGATTATTTCGTTCGTCCTGCAAAATATATTGTGCCAGTTGATAGACGTAAGGTGCATAGGAGTGCGTTTCAGGCTCTTCAAACAAGAGTACTGAATCTCGATTGGAAAGAATAGCAGCGAGGTGAAAGATGTAACGTTGGAAGGTGTCGGGGACTAGATGAAGGGGGAAACTGAGTAAATTAGTTTCATTTTTCCTTACTACGGTCATTTTCTGAGTTTCTTCATCTAGTAGAAATTCAAGGCCATTGGGCTTCAAAAAACTTTGAATTTCAGCCCTTAACTCAGGGTTTCCTCTAACAATTATGTAAAAATTATCGCCGTGCGGCGGATGTAAGAAAAAGCCATTGCTGACAAAATCTCCTAAGGGGCGAAAATCATATTTTTTTACTGGATTATACTCACCTTCTAAGTTGACATCCTCCTCCCAAGTATTGATAGTTCCGTCGGATTTCAAACTAGACATTATCGGATTAAGTACAATTTTTCCATGACGGGGCGAATCTTCCTGCCAAACGTATTCATTATGCTCATTTCTACTCCATCCCCTTGCTGAAAAATAAAAGTGGTTGCCTTCTCCCGAACTTAATTTCACCTTTTCACCATTTTCTGTATTTATTTGAATCGCTTGTTGATAATTGAAATCTGAGAACAACTGTAACAAGGTTTTATAGCGCAAAGAGCCTTTCATGAATTTTTCACCCCTTTTTCCGGTTGGCCCCAACAGCGAAATAGCCTCCAAAATATTAGACTTACCTGCGTTCGGCTTGCCGATAAAAATATTGATCCGGTCGCAATCCAGCGACAGGTCGCGTACCGACTTGAAATTCTTGATGTGGAGATTCTTGATCAGCGCGCTCATAATTTGCTTTGTTTTTAGCAAAAATACTCAATTATAAAGGTACATACTCCTATTCCTTTCCAGCTCCCGGAAATAAGGGTCCTTCAAATCCTTGATGAAATAGATCGCCTCGCCCGTGCTTTTCATTTCCGGCCCCAGCCTTTTGTCCACGTTCTGGAATTTATCGAAGCTGAAGACCGGGATTTTGATAGCGTAGCCCTCTAACTGATGCACAATGTCGAAATCGCGGAGCTTATGGGTACCGAGCATCACCTTGGTGGCGATGTTCAGGTAGGGCACTTTATAAGCCTTGGCAATAAAAGGCGTGGTCCGCGAGGCCCGCGGATTGGCTTCGATCACGTAGACCTGATCGTCCTTAATGGCAAATTGGATATTGATCAAACCCTTGATGTTCAAAGCCCGGGCAATGCGCTCGGCGTATTCGGCCATGGTCTGCACCACGATGGGGCCGAGCGAGTAGTGCGGCAGCACCGCCGAAGAGTCGCCGGAGTGGATGCCCGCCGGTTCGATATGCTCCATCAGGCCCATGATGTGGAAATCCTCGCCGTCGAAGATGGCGTCTATTTCGGCCTCTTTGGCCCGCTCCAGGAACTGGTCGATGAGTACCCGGTTGTCGGGCAGGTGCTTGAAAATGTGCAGTACTTGGCGCTCCAATTCGTTGTCATTGATAACGATTTTCATCCGCTGACCGCCGAGCACATAACTGGGGCGCACCAGCAAAGGGTAGGGGATACGCTTGGCCACGTCGAGGGCCTGGTCCACATCGAGCGCCACGCCGAATTTGGGATAGGGGATTTCCAGTTCGTGCAGCAGTTCGGAGAAGCGCCCGCGGTCCTCGGCAATGTCCATGCTATCGTAGCTGGTGCCAATGATGTTCCAGCCTTTCTTGTGCAGATCTTCGGCGAGCTTGAGCGCCGTTTGGCCGCCGAGCTGCACGATCACGCCCTCCGGCTTTTCGTGTTCCAGGATTTCTTCCAGGTGTTCCCAGTACACCGGCTCGAAGTAGAGCTTGTCGGCAATATCGAAGTCCGTTGAAACAGTTTCCGGGTTGCAGTTGACCATAATGGCCTCATAACCAACCTCTTTGATGGCCAGTACGCCGTGTACGCAGCAGTAATCAAATTCAATGCCTTGCCCGATGCGGTTGGGTCCGGAACCGAGCACCACGATCTTCTTCTTGTCCGAGACGATGCTTTCGTTGCGGTCGTCGAAGGTGGAATAGAAGTAATTGGTCTTGCTCTCGAATTCGGCCGCGCAGGTGTCCACCATTTTAAACACCCGGCGGATGTCGCGCTTCTTACGCTCGGCGGTGACGAATTTCTCGTCCACCCGCAGCAGCCAGGCGATTTGCGCGTCGGAATAGCCGTTCTTTTTGAGTTCGATGAAAAAATCGGTGGGAATGTCGTCCGGCACGTTGAAGCGCAGCAGCCGTTCCTCCATTTTCACCAGGTTCTTGATCTGCCCGATGAACCAGGGATCGATGCCGGTGAATTTCTGGACCGTTTTGGAGGGAATACCCAGCCGCAGCGCATCCTTGACGCGGTAAATACGGTCGTCCGACACCTTTTCCAGGCGTTCCATGATGTCTTCCGTGCGCAGCCATTCTTTTTTGTCGGCACCCAGCCCGGTGCGGTTGTTTTCCTGGCTCTGACAGGCTTTTTGCAGGGCTTCGGTGAAGGTCCGCCCGATGGCCATGACCTCGCCCACCGATTTCATCTGTAGCCCCAGGCGGTGGTCAGCGCCGATGAATTTGTCAAAATTCCAGCGCGGCATCTTCACGATCACGTAGTCCAGCGTCGGTTCGAAAAAAGCCGAGGTGGTCTTGGTGATCTGGTTCTTCAATTCGTCCAGCGAGTAGCCGATGGCCAGTTTGGCGGCGATCTTGGCGATCGGGTAGCCGGTGGCCTTGCTGGCCAGGGCGGAGGAGCGCGATACCCGCGGATTGATCTCCACGGCGATCAGTTCCTCGGTTTCCGGATTTTGGGCAAACTGCACGTTACAGCCGCCGGAGAAGTTGCCCAGCGCGCGCATCATCGTCATGGCGTCGTCGCGCATTTGCTGGTAGGCCGTGTCGGAAAGGGTCATGGCCGGCGCTACCGTGATGGAGTCGCCGGTGTGAATGCCCATCGGATCGAGGTTCTCGACCGTACAGATAATGACCACGTTATCGAGGTTATCGCGCAGCAGCTCCAGTTCAAATTCCTTCCAGCCCAGCACCGCTTTTTCCACCAGTACCTCGTGGGTGGGGGAGGCCGCCAGGCCGCGTTTAAGGGCCTCGTCGAAGTCCTCATCCTTCATCACAAAGCCGCCACCGGTACCGCCCAGCGTGTAGGATGGCCGGATGACCAGCGGAAAACCAATTTTCTGAGCGGCTTCCTTGCCCTCCAGGTAGGAGTTGGCAATGAAGGACGGCGCCACGTGCATGCCCAGTTCAACGACCAGTTTTTTGAATTTCTCCCGGTTTTCCGTCAGTTCAATGGCCGCCGTGTCCACCCCGATCATCCGCACGCCATACTGCTGCCAGATACCCATCTTCTCGCACTCGATGGCCAGGTTGAGCGCCGTCTGGCCGCCCATGGTGGGCAGCACCGCGTCGATGGCGGGCAGGTCGGGGTCCTCCTGGTGCTTCAGCAGGATTTGCTCAATGTGCTCCGGCGTCAGCGGCCACAGGTAGATGTGGTCGGCGGTCACCGGGTCGGTCATGATGGTCGCCGGGTTGGAGTTGATCAGGCTGACCGCAATGCCTTCTTCGCGCAGCGAGCGGCTGGCCTGGGTGCCGGCGTAGTCGAACTCGCAGGCCTGGCCGATGATGATGGGGCCGGAGCCGATGATGAGGACAGATTGAATAGATGGGTCGCGCATTACGATTGATTCGATTTTTCGATTGATTCGATTATTTCGATTGGCTGGGGGCCTGTGATTTCAATGACTTTCTTACCGTTCCAATGGAGGCGACCATGATCGAGAGTAATTCGTCAGCTTCTTTATATAGTGGCACTACTTCGTTGCGCAGGGCCGGGGCTAAGGCGACGATGAATTCCAGCCAAAACATGGATTCGTCCAACTCTTCTTCGACGATTTTGAGTTTATTCAAAAAATCCTTTCCAGATTTACGGCGGCAGGCTGCCCGGTAATTGGCAGCGACAGAGGGCGCACAACGTACGATTTGATTTCTAACCGCTCTGAATTCCGCTTCTTTGGGCAGTTTTCGGGTCAAAACGACCACTGCAACGGCCCATTCTTTGGTTCGTTTTTTCAATTCCTCGGCGGTCATCTGACGCTATGTTTTAAAAATTGAACAATGCTTCCTACTACCCAATCGAATAAATCACCCCGTTTCTTATGTTCCAAAATGGAACAATCCTGCTTACTCCAAAATCGGATCAATCGAATAATCGGCCCAATCGAATCAATCATCCCCGATTCTCCATGATCATAAACCAAACAATCTTGCTTACCCTCCCTTAAATCGGATCAATCGAATAATCGGCCCAATCGAATCAATCTAATCAATCATCCCCTCGGACTAATAAAAAAATGCCGGAAACTGGTACCAATGACCAGTTTCCGGCATGACCGAAGCGAGTGACGAATGGGTTTCGTTTTTTCATTTCGAGGGGCGAAGGTAGGAAAAATAGCATTTCTTTTTCGGTTTATACAAGATCCTGAAGGCTACCGGAATTTCTAGGCAAACGGGCAGCTGTGTGGCGGCAGTTTTTAAAATACTGGGCCATTTTAGCGCCTTGTCTACCTTCGCCTTCAAAAAATCTGATCAACAAAACGCTTTCCCATTTTTGGCGCCGCCCCCTGCCCGGCAAGTGGGTCTTCGCGGCGATGATCCTGCTCTTTGCCCTGATTTTCCAGCGCCGGGTGCTGCTGGACATCACCGCCCAGGTGCAGACGTTGATGCTGGTCTTTGCTGGCCGGGTCGCTTTGCCGCCCATCGCCCTGTTTTACGTGCTGGTGGGCATCGTGGGCCTGGGCCAGGCCAATTTCACAATGCTTATGGCTGCGGCCATGGTGGTTTGTGCGGCGCTGGTGACCGCCAAGTGGTGGATCACCCGGGATATTTTTCGCAATTACTTCTCCGGCTCCGTTGAACAGGAAGTGGATCACCCGGCTGGCTGGCTGGCCCTCGCCCTCATTTTCATGTGCAGTCTGCCTACGCCCGACTGGTGGCAGGCGGGCCGCTACATCATCGGGCAGCCTTCGCCCAACTACTGGATGAACGGCACCCTGCTGGCTTCCTGGCCGTTCGCGCTGATCCTGTTCTGGCAATCGTACCGGCAGTTGCAAAACCCGCAGGCCGGCTGGTGGCGCTGGATGACGCTGTGGCTGTTCCTGCTGGTGGTGTCCAAGCCGAGTTACGCTTTGGTATTTGCCCTCGTCTATCCCGTTTTTCTGGTGGCCCGGCACGGACTTTCCCGGGCGGTGCGCTGGCAACTGATGCCCTTCCTACTGCTGGCTGTGCTGTTGGCTGCGGAATACTACCTGGTGTTCCGGCAGGCGGACAGCGTGTACGTCCGGCAATTTAACCGGGGCAACCGGAGTGGCGTGGAAATCTGCCTGTGCTGTGTCTGGAACCTGTACTCCTCCGATATTGCCCGCTCCGTGCTGGCCGGCGTGGCTTTTCCGCTGGGCGTTGCCTTCGCGTATTGGACGGAGTTGCGCCATAAATTACTATTCTGGTACGCCTGGGCGGGATTTCTGGCCTCCGTGGCGATCAGTGCCAGCTTCGCCCAAACGGGCGAAGAGTACTACACCTGGGCTTTCCGGTTCCAGACCTACATCGCCAGCTATTTGCTTTTTATGGTGTCGGCTATGTTGGTCTGGGAAAAAATAAAAGCCCAGGGGCCGGAACTACGTAGCCGGTCACGCTGGCTGATTTTGCTCTTTTCGTTACACCTGCTCTCCGGCTTCGTCTACCTGTTCAAAATGTGGTGGACGCGGAGCCATTATTAATTTCCCCTGCCGGTCAAAAGCCAGGCGTTTTACAAAAATTTTGCAGGGCGGATCGGCGTTTGTGGTAAATCTACTTGCCGAGCGCGTCCTAACGCGGCATTTTTTCTTAATTTTGCACCCATTATTTTAAATATAAAACTGTCTAATCATGTCTGAAGATAACAACAACCCGCCAGCGCCGGAAGAGCAGCGCCCGGAGGTAAAAACACCGAAAAAACCGGCCCCCAAAGCGAACCCGACCAGCCGGTACAATAAAAAGAACACCAGTTTTGTCTCGCCCAAAGCCGGTACTTCCAGCCGGAAAGGTAGCGGATTCAAAGGTGGAGGCGTGAAAAAGGGGAAATAGGGCAAGGTCTGCCGGTTCTTCTTTACTCTCTGAACAACGTGTAGCGCAACGCCCCGATTTTTTCGACCCCGTCACCATTCTTGGGTTGTAACACTTCATATAACTGAAGCGTATCGCTCTTGAAGCGGTAGTGGTAATAGGTTACTTTTGAGTCATCGTTTTTCTCCCGGACGACTATTTCGTCGAAGTCCAGTGGGCCGCCCATAAAGTCGTAGATCGGCTGGTAGGTTTTTTCGGCGCCCAAACCGGTCAGCCGCCCATCGGTGTAAAAGTGGATGACGGGTTTGTAACGTGGCTCAATATACGCTCCGGTAAACAGCAGCTTCCGCACCGCAGCATCTGCGTCCGGCACCCTTCGATAAATATACGTTTTTCCGGATTTTGGAAAAGTCAAATGGATGCTGCTATCCACGGCGGCCACGAACTCAAAAGGGTCTAGCCCGGGAATGCCCTGGCCGGTATATTTCTGCGTACTTTGATCAAATTGGAGGTCGGTATCGTAGCCCCCTTCGTGTACGCTGTAGCCACTAAGTTTCGTGGGCGTGAAGGAGAATCCGAATAGCGGATAA
>JBKJKS010000629.1:0-12780 GCA_046597295.1 Saprospiraceae bacterium | reverse complement strand
TTCGTAAATCTCCTGTGCGTGGCGCCCGAAGTCCTGGTCGAAGAATAGATTGTGGTGCTCCAGGTGTTCCAGCCGCTTGTTCACCCCCAGATAATACAGCAGGCAGGAAGGCGCCAGCGTGCGCGATTGCCAGTAGCGCTCCGAGTAGTTGCGGTGTTGGCCGCTCAGCAGCTGACTATCCACGTGGTGGTAGTCTGCCCCCCCCACTACTACATCGGCGGCGTAGTCTCCACCCTGTTTGGTCAACACCCGGGTGGCGCGACCATTCGGTACGCAGATCTGACTGACTTCCTGCTCCAGTTCGATCCGGACGCCCAGCTCCTGCGCCAGAGCAACCATGCCCTCAACGATCTTGAACATGCCGCCCATGGGATACCAGGTGCCGAGCGCCATGTCCGCGTAGTTCATCAGGCTGTACAGCGCCGGCGTTTTCTGGGGCGTGGCGCCCAGGAACAGCACCGGAAATTCGAGCAGCTGGAGCAGTTTTTCGTTTTTGAATAAAGACCGGACGTGCTTCGACAGCGAGCTGAACATTTGCAGCCGGAACAGACTGTTCAGAATACGCCAATCGGCAAATTCGGACAGGCCATGGCTCGGCTTGTGCACAAATTCGGTCATGCCAACGCGGTATTTATAGGCCGCCTCGTGCAGGAATTTGCGCAGGTTCGGTGTGCTGCCCGGCTCGTAGTGCTCGAACATGGCTTCCAGATCCTGCATGCGCGCCGGCACATCCAAACGGTCATGGGGACCAAACCAGACGGCGTAGGAAGGATCGAGGCGCTGCAGGGTATAGTAATCGGACACCTGCTTACCAAAACGGGCGAAAAACTGCTCGAACACATCCGGCATCCAATACCAGGACGGGCCCATGTCGAAGGTGAAGCCCTCGGCCTCAAACTGTCGTGCCCGTCCGCCGGGTACGCTGTTTTTTTCCAGCACGGTTACGTCGAAGCCATCCGCCGCCAGGTTACAGGCTGCCGATAGTCCAGCAAATCCGGCACCGATCACAATCACTTTTTTGGACATATTCAACATTCCTTTACGCCTGGAATCCGGTGAAAACACCCAACCGGACATTCTGTTTAAACTTTCAGGGCTTAAAGTTAAACAAAACTGGACTATCCAATGCGGATGCGCTAAAACCAAAGGTGGGGCGTTCTTAACGAAATTGTAACTTCGGGCCGGCTAATGATTGAAAATGGACATTTATAAGCGCAAAACATATTGGAAATGGTACCTGGCCGCTGCCGGGATATTTATCATTATTGTTTCCCTTATCTACACCAAATACATTGCCGATCGGCTGGCCGAACGGGAAAAGCAACAGGCCCAGCAGTACGTGGAGGCGCAGCGGCTGTTGGGCAGAAATGAAACGGACACCCTGCAGTTCTTTAACTGCGATATGACTTTCCCCCTCAAGATCGTCCAGGACAATACGACGGTGCCGATTCTCCTGCTCAACCGGGACGGGCAAATCGAAGACTGGCGCAACGTCGGGGAGGATACGCTGGGCAAAATCGATTCGGCGCAGTTGCGCGTGGTGTACCGGCGAATGATCGAGGCCGGCGCCGACACCATCCACGTATCGCAGTCCACCGACATCGCCAAATACGTCATCTACACCCATTCGCGGTTGCTCGATTTGCTCCGTTGGTACCCCTACATCCAGCTGTTTTTGATCGCGGTGTTCATTGCTTTCGGTTATCTGGGGTTCAACGCCTCGCGACGTGCCGAAGAAAATCAGGTGTGGCTGGGCATGGCCAAGGAGACCGCACACCAGCTCGGTACCCCCATCACCGCCATCCTCGGCTGGGTGGAAACGCTGAAAGCGCTGAACGAAGGCAGCCCGGAAAATCAGGAAATGCTGGACGAGCTGCGCAATGATGTCACCCGCCTCGAGCTGGTGGCCGACCGTTTTTCCAAAATTGGCGCCAAACCCGAGCTGGAGCCCACCAACCTCTACGAACAGCTCGAAAAATGCCGCATGTATATGCAACGCCGGGCGCCGCGCAAGGTGGAATTTGACTTTCCGAAACCCGGCGACCATGCCCCCCTCTGGGTAGGTCTCAACGTACCCTTGTTCGACTGGGTGATCGAAAACCTGCTGCGCAACGCCATTGATGCGATGGAAACCGGCGCCGGTAAGATCACCGCCCGGGTCTATACCGAACCCCGCTATGCCTGCGTGGACGTCACTGACACCGGCAAGGGCATTCCGCCCGGTAAATTCAAAACCGTATTTAAGCCCGGCTACTCCACCAAGACCCGCGGCTGGGGCCTGGGGCTTTCGCTCTCCAAACGTATTGTGGATCAATACCACGGTGGCAAAATTCTGGTCAAAAAGTCCGAACCGGGCATCGGCACGACTTTTACGGTAAAACTTCCGCTGGTGAATGCGGTCTGAATGTGACCACATTCATCCCATTGACCACCGTCTTTTTTAACTAACACGTATGCGCAGTTATATCCTGATTTTCCTGCTGGCCATGCCTGGCCTATTGGCGGCCCAATCCAAACTTACACTCATTGGTCACCTTCCCTACCCACTGGCCACCCTGGCCGGTTGCTGGCATTATGTAGACAGCACCGCCGGCGAATGGGCCCTCGTGGGTACCAGTCAGGGCCTCAGTGTAGTGGACCTGGAAAATCCAGCTCAGCCGGTGGAGCGCTTTACCGTGCCCGGCCTGCCCAGTAACTGGCGGGAGGTCAAAACCTGGAACGGATTCGCCTACGTGGGCAGTGAGGCGGCCGGCAGCGGCATTACCATCGTGGATTTACGCTCGCTGCCCGACACCGTCTATTGGAAGGTGTGGAGAAGCACCGGCGCCGACTCCATCGACCGCAGCCATACCGTGCAGGCCGAGGCGGGCTTTTTATACGTCTTCGGAAACAATAAATCGACGCCCGGTGGCGGCGCCACCATTGCCGACCTGGCCGATCCCTGGAATCCGCTCGTCGTTGGCAAGTACACCAGCAACTACGTCCACGATGGCTTTATCCGGGGCGACACGCTCTGGACCAGCGAAATCTATTTGGGTCAGTTTGGCGTGGTGAATCTGGCCAGCAAAACCGACCCCAACCTGATCATCACCCACCCGACCCCGGGCGCCTTCAACCACAATACCGGCCTTTCCGACGATAGCCGCTACCTGTTCAGCACGGATGAGAAGACCGGTGCGCCGCTGGGGGCTTTCGACGTGTCCGACCTGGACAACATCACCTTGCTGGATCGCTACTACCCCAGCCAGAAGCCGACCCAGGAGGTGCATAACGTGCGGGTATTCGGTGATTACCTGATCAATCCCGCCTATGGCGGCCAACTCACCATTGTGGACGCTACTTATCCCGACAACCTGATCGAAACGGCCTGGGCAGTGGTGGGTACCTCGCTGGTCTGGGACGCCGACCCGTACCTACCCTCGGGCATCGTCTTTGCCACTGCCAAAAATGAAGGCCTGTTTATCTTCCAGCCTACTTATGCACATGCGGCCTGGCTGGAGGGGCTGGTCACCGATGCGGCTACCGGCGAACTGCTGAACAATGCCAAAGTATTTGTACAGAACACGCCCAACGCCGACACAACGCTGGCCAATGGCCGGTACAAGACCGGCGCCGATAGCTCGGGCAGCTATCTGGTGCGGGTGCAACGAACCGGATACATCACCCAAATCATTCCAATAATGCTGACCGGCGGACAAATTACCGTGCTGGATGTGGCACTCTCCGCCGTCGTGGCTACCGACCAACCGGTCGATCAGGAAGCCATTCAGGTCTGGCCGACCATTT
The DNA here is from genome assembly GCA_046597295.1 of Saprospiraceae bacterium. Taxonomy (GTDB): domain Bacteria; phylum Bacteroidota; class Bacteroidia; order Chitinophagales; family Saprospiraceae; genus M3007. The sequence goes on along the minus strand of JBKJKS010000629.1, from coordinate 8,994 downwards.
TTTCCGACCGTTTGACCGTCGCAGTACCGCCGGACAGCCAAATTGCCACCGCACAACTGCTGGATATGCAGGGTAAAGTGGTGCTGGAAAGCCGTTTGTCCGGTCCGGTGACCGGGCTGGTGATGCCCGGCAGTTTACCGAAAGCGACCTACGTACTGCAATTGCAGGGAAAAAATGGGGAAATACGGAGTTTTCGGGTCGTGAAACAGTAGTGTTTTTTCTCCATACGCTACCTTCACGCCATGCCTTTACCCCTCCTGTCGCCGACTACCCAGCCCTTCCCCGCTTCCTTTCCGGCGGGGGCCGTACTGCTGGTGGACAAACCTTTGGCCTGGACTTCGTTCGATGTGGTCAACAAGATCCGCTACCACCTGAAGCGCCGGCTGCAAATGAAAAAACTCAAGGTCGGGCACGCCGGTACGCTGGATCCCCTGGCGACCGGGCTGCTGGTGATCTGCACCGGCCTCTATACCAAGCGCATCGACGAGTTTCAGGCTATGCCGAAAGCGTATACCGGGACCATCACCTTCGGCGCGACCACGCCTTCGTACGATCTGGAAAAAGCGGTGCAGGGGTCCTTCCCCACGGATCACCTGCAGGATGAACGGTTACAAATGGCTGCGCAGCAGTTCGTAGGCGATATTTTGCAAGTGCCGCCGGTATTCTCCGCCGTGAAAATAGATGGAAAAAGGTTGTACAAAAACGCCCGTACCGGCGAAGAGGTCGAGCTGCCCCACCGCCCCGTCCACGTGGAATCATTCACCCTGGGACCATTGCGGCCCGTCCCGGCTGGGCGCACGGAGTCCGTCGTGGCCCACGATAAAGGGGGGGCGCCCATCATGCTCCATCCTGACTACACCGCAGGGCTGCAATGCGATTTCGAAGTCGTCTGCGCCAAAGGCACCTACATCCGTTCGCTGGCCCACGACTTAGGTCAGGCGGTTGGCAGCGGTGCATACCTCAGCGCGCTGCGCCGTACACGGACGGGCGGCTTTTCAGTGGAAAATGCCTGGGAAATGGAGCAGCTCCAGGAATGGTTAATGGTTATTGGTTAATGGTTATCTGTCGGTTGCGTCCCAATAACCAAATAACCAAATAACCAATAACCGATAACCAATAACCAATAACCACCCTACTTCTTCAACGCGACCAGCCAGTTGGCAATCTTTTGCAGATCGGCTTTCGGTACGGTGGGCTGGGCAGCCATCGGCGAATAGCCGGGCCAGTTAGCCGGCTCGGGTGCTTTCACCAACTGCATGATGCGTTTAGCTGAATAGCCTTTAGCGGCAACAGCCGTCCACATGGGGCCCACCAACCGGCGGCTCATGGCGTGGCAGGAGGTACAGCTGTACTTATCCAGTAAGGCCTGTACATCGGTGGGGATGGTCGGATCGGAGACGGGTGCGGCCGGAATAGCCGGAGTTTTGAAAGCCGTGAGGGCCAGCACCAGGGGCAGCAAGGCGAATAATTTCTTTATCATGGGTGTAGCGTTGTAGACAAGTGAAGGCTAAATTAAGGAGCAGAGAGCAAAAATACCGGCAGGTGGGCAATATTTTTCAAAAAATTAGGCGCCGCTCAATGTGCAGCTGGATCGGGCGGGATAAGAAGGGGTGTCAAACAGGCCGGCTTCGTGCAATCCAGCGCCTCCAGGATATAATGCCGGAGGGTATCGCGACTTTCGGCATACAGGCGATGGCCCAGCTTATCCAGTTTAATAAAAGTGACCTCGGTATGCGGCGACAGCTGTTCGTAGGCATACACTGCATTGGATGGATAAATGAGTTTATCCGCTTGGCCGTGTAAGATCCAGACCGGGCAATTAATGCGGTCCCAGCCGTTTTGAATGCGGCCCAGGGCCTGCTGATGGTGGAGTTTTTCGCGGGTGGCCACCCGCGCCCAGCGGGGAAAAACCAGGCCCAGCGGCGACTTGATCCAGTAGGCAATCTTGGGGGTCCATTCGGCATTCGGCTCCACGGAAGCCGATTGCAGCAGCAGCGCCCGCACTTGCTGGGGATTGTCCATCGCCATTTTAGCGACTACCGCGCCTCCGTACGAAGAGCCGAATAAAGTAATCGGGCCGTTTTTAGACAATTCCCGGAGCAAAGGCGTGAGTATTTCCGCCTGTTTCTCAATGGATATTTCCGCTTTGCCATAGCCGGATTTGCCGTACCCCGGTCGGTCAATGGCCACTAAGCGGGTCTTACCGTAAAAAGTGGGATCGGCAAACCAGGCACTGAACTTGAACATCGAACTCGGGGCGCCGTGCACCAGCAGGGTGACCGGCAGCGAATCGGCGCCGACCTGCCAGCCACGCAGCAAATGATCGCCGGAACGAAAATAAAAGATGGTGGGCTGATCGTCCACGTGGGCAAAATAGCGGCGAATCTGCCGGTCCGTAGCCGTGCGTTTCCAGATGCTGGTCTGGTGGTAAGGAATGCAACCCACCAGGAGGCAGGCTGTCACCAGGAACGCAACAGCAGGGAGGGCGCGACACTTCATGCGCGGCTAACGCTCAAAAAATGCCCTTGTTATGCCAGTAGACGCCCGAAGCGATTCGTTAACTTTTCTACCACCGGACCGTCAACCCGACGCCCTGGCCCGTCATACCGAGCGTAGTGTTGTGCAAAATGGGGGGCAGCCGGTGCTCCAGCCCCTGCAAATACAAGCAGGCGCCCAGGTCGAACCCGAACAGGAAAGCGCCCTGCAGCAGGAGGGAGCGCCCGTAGCCACGGAGCCGCTCCGGGCGATGGGCCACCGTTTTGGCGCGCTCCCGGAGCCAGAGCCCACCGGCCATATAGCCCAGGTCCAACCCGGCATTGAATAAAAAAATCTTTTGCAGCCGGTGATGCTGCCGGACCGTCTGGTACAGGTCGAACGCGGCCGGGTCGGCCTGCGTAGCCGTCCACCACCCGGTCGCTGCCAGGCCGAGATTGACGGCGCCCCAGGCCAGGTTCATCTGGTGAAAAGCGCGGTGCTCGCCCTGGGCACGGCGCAGGCCAATGGCGCCAACGGCCAGATTGGCCGCGCCCCAGCCCCCCAGCACCCACATGCTTTGGCGGGTGCGGGCCAGCCGGTCGCGGTTGAAGTCGGGTAGCGAGGAGGTGTTTTGTGCGGCCAGCACCCCGGTACAGCCTATAAAGAACAGCACTAATATATTTCGAAAAGCAGATCGGGACATAGCGAAACGAGGGATCGGGATGCGTGGACAGGGGACCAACGAAAGCAGGTGCAAATGCAGAAAACGGTTTTTTTTACCAGAAAACGGTCGGTTTCATGAGGGATCGGTATTTTATTCAAGCATGGCACATGAAGTTCCGGTAACTTTGTATTACACTTAAATCGCTCAGCCCATGAAAAACGCTTTACTTCTCCTTTCTGCGCTTCTCTTTTTTTGCGCCCGTGCGGACGCTCAATTTACCAATCCGGAACCCTTCGACCTATCGGCCGGCTCCTCTTTCTCGCTCAGCTCCTATACGGGCACCAACTTTCCGGTAAATATGGCGATTGGCTACGAAAGTAATGGTATCAACGGAAATTTTGTGACGCCCCTGCTCAACGATGCCCTGCATGGCGGCGCACCCGGTAAATGGGATGACGAAGGTATTTACGGAATAAGTTTTGATGGGAAGGGCTCGGCCGAACGCGGTGCATTCCTGCTGGCGCTCAGCACGATCGGCCGCTACAGCGTGACCGTCGGATGGCGGGTCATTGATATTGCGCCCGGGGTTAATACCAATAGCATCGAATTTCAATACCGGATCGGCAGCACCGGTAATTTTACCAACCTGTCCAATGATCTGTACCAACAGGGCGCCATGCCCAGCGGCACTACCTTCAGCGTAACCCTGCCTGCCGACGCCAATAACCAGCCCCTGATCCAAATCCGCTGGATTTATTACGAGACCGGTAATGGTAACCGCGACCGCCTGGCGATTGATAACATGACGGTCAGTACCGCCCTGCCCGTCGAGCTCACCCGTTTCGATGCGCAGCCGAAAGCGACCACGGTGGAACTCTACTGGGAAACGGCAACGGAACGGAACAATGCGCGCTTCCTCATCGAACGCAGCGCCAACGGCAGCGATTTCAGCGTCCTGGAAAGCATGGCCGGCGCCGGCACCTCTTTCGTCGTAAACACCTACCAGTTCACTGACCGGCAGCCTTTGCCAGGCCGCTCTTACTACCGGTTGCAACAGGTGGATGTCGACGGTCAATTCAGTTTCAGTCCCATCCGGCCAGTGACGATGCGCGATGCGGGCGCCATTCGCCTTTTTCCGACGCTGGTAATTGGTTCCGTACAAGCCACTGTTGCCAATCCCTCCCCGGACGATCTGTCCTGGGCCATTTTCGACCTGACCGGTCATTTGCTGCGCACCGGCACCTGGCCGGCGGAAACAGCGGAGACCGTGCTGGAAGTAAGCGATCTGCCGTCCGGCAACTATTTCTTCCAGCTGGCGGGTTCGACGCAGCGGTTTGTGAAACAGTGAAAAAAGGGGTTATCTCATTGCTTGGTCCGTCCCGACCGCACCCGGTTAACAAAGGCATCGGCCACCGACGGATTGGCGGCCACGATCTCGTAGGTCTCGCCGTCGGGCATTTTGAGCACCGTCTCCTTGGCTTTCAGGGCCAGCAGCGCATCGTTGAATTTGGTGCTGCTGGACACGACGTTTAGTGCCCCGGCCTGGTAACCGAAGAAGTACCACAGGTCGGGCGAGGCTTTGATATAAATATAAAAACGATCGTCCTCGTTGCCGGGCATTTTGTATTCGACGTAGGTGGTCAGCATTTTGCCAATGAGCTGGCCATTGAAACCCAGCAGCGGGATTTTGTCCTCCGTACTCAGGAAGGACTGGTACTCCGCATTCCACAACACCGGATGCCGGCCCAGCAGGATGGTGTATTTATTGTCTTTTTTCGGCAGGGCCACCAGGTTGTTCTGCAGGTTCGCCTGCGCTTCGGCCCGGTCGCCTTCATCGGTAATGAATTCGGCCAGCGCGGGTTGATAAAAGGCCAGATTGGTATTTGTCGTCACCGCCGCCGCGTCGAAACTGGAAGCCTGAATATCGTTGAGCATGATGTCGAGCAGCCCCTTGGGCACATTGATCTCCATACCGGTCATGAATTCGCCAGTCACGGTATAGGCAGTGGAGTCGGACACATTGTTGAAGTCCGATTTCAGACGCCCGGCCCCCGTCACTTTCAAATATTTAAGACCGGAGCCGAGGTGGAGGGGACCTTCCGCCTGCACCGTGCCGACCCGATCGTCATAGACCATTTTCGCACCGCGCAGCGCAGCGCCCGCTACTTTGGCCGAATCACCAAAAATAAAGCGATTGGTCTTGGCGTCGTACTTGAACACCTCCTGACAATCGAGGATGGCGCGATCAACCCGGGCGTAGGCCGGCTGCAGGATGCGCGGGTACATATCACCCAATTCACGGGAAAGGAAAAAGCCGGTGATCAGCGGCGTATCTTCCTGATCTTCCGCTTTTTTAATCCGAATGGTCGGATTGGTCTTGTCCACTTCCGTGTAGACGCTGAACCAATTGAGGGCCGGGAGCTTTTGGGCATCCAGCTGGGCATAGCCTTCGAAACGCATGTTCTGCTGGTTGGCCCGCAGGATGATGGTACCCTTGAACAAGGTGCGCACATCCATGCGAAAACTGTCGTTCGGGGCGATATCGCCATTCGCCGTGGTCAGTACGTTTTTGGTGGACTGGGTACCGGGACCGCGCCGTTCGCCCACGATGTTGTTGAAAAATACTTCCTGCTGGTATCCGGGGATGTTGTACTCGTAAAAACCCGTGGCCGTGTAGGCTTTTTTCCCCAGAATATCGACCGTGGCCCGATTGATGGTGTGGTACTTATTGATCGTATCGGCCACGATGCGCACATTGGTGAGCTGCGCCATCTTGCCGCCGGTGGCGATCTCGATGTCGCCGGTTTCGGGATAAATATAGGCGTCGGCGGATTTGATTACTTCCACCCCGCCGATCTTGAGCAGGTTGGTCTTCATGTCGTACAAGGCCGTTTTACCCTGAAATGCCAGCGTATCCTGATCCGGATCAATGGAGACGAAAACGCCCGGTTTTTTCGCATCGGCTTTGAAGGTAATGGTCTGGGCGCGCATATCCCAGGTAAATTCGTTCATCGACGTGCTGTACTGATCGAGCGGGAGGGTCGTGGTGGCGCTTTCGGAATTGGCTTTGAAGTGCCCGCTTTGCGCGTCGAAATCCAGTTCGCCATCCACGTTGCGGGAGTCGAAGACAATACCTTTACCATCCAGCGATTTGATCTCCAGGTTGGCGGTGTCGGACGAGGCCTTGAAGGGCGCGTACTCCAGGATGCGGGAAGTCATTTTACCACCCGCCCACTCAAACTCTCCCCGGCCTTTCAGACCCGAAGGGGTCAGCACCAGTACGCCCTGGTGCGTGTAGCCCGGCGCTTTGAACAATTCAAAATCTTTGGCCTTGCTCTCCACATACATCGAATCGCGGAACGGCAGCCAGTTCACGGACACGTTCTCCCCGTGGGCCTGCGGGATTTTTACGGCGCTGACGCGGTCTTCCTCCATAAAGAACTTTTTGGCCGTGCCGGTCGTCTGTTTGGGGCGAAACACCAGGTCTTCCGATTCGATGTCGGCGGTCAGGTACTCCAGTTTTCCCTTGCCGCTGAAGCCCTTATTGCTCAGGTCCAGTTCGCCGGTATAGTTGCCCTTTTTGGTGTAGGTGGAATAGCCGGCGGCTGGGGTCTTGTGGACAAAGCCGAACGATTTGTCTTCCTCCCGCACGACAATGGTCTCTTTGAAAGCCGGAAAAATGGTGGCCGGCTGCATCTCGCCCCGGAACTTCAGCTGGTCCTTGGTATAGCTGTCCAGGCCGTTGAAGGAAAAAGGCTGTAGTTTGAAATAGAAGGAGTCGCGTTTGTACACCCCACCCAGTATTTCCGGCCGGTCGTAGAAAACGAAAGAGGGCTTTTTGGTCTGCAAAGAAGGAAAAATGGCCAGGGTGTCCTTGCCCGACTTGTTGTTGGGCGCATCCACCAGCAGCACGCCGGACACGTACTCCACCGATGAATTCATGGAATTGGCAATGGGTTGGCCATTTTTGTCCAGATCGCCGGTCGGCAAATAAAAGTCGAGGTGCCGCACCGAATCGAAGTCCACCTGGAACTTGTTGTAGTCGAAGTGCATATTCCGGCCCTGGAACAGGGCCAGGCCCGCGTACAGCCGGCCTTTGAAACGCATATCACGGTTCTGGAGCAGCGTGAAGGATTTGCCGTCGGGCAGCACCGCCACTTTCTGGCGGTCGCTGAGTTCCATTTTTTTGACTTCAAAAATTTGCGTCTCCTTGGTTTTCAGGTCCAGGTGGGCGTTCGTCGACGCACTCGTGGAAATGATGTTGATCGCGTCGAAGTCCTTTTTACCCTGGCTGGCCAGCGCGTAGTGGGTCAGTTTATCCCGCAATTCTATCTCGTGGCGACTGAAATAGTAGTTGATGAAACCTTCGGCCACCATCTGCGCCAGCAGCGTCTGGATACTGGAATAGTCGAACTTCGGGTTGATACGCTGGGCGAAATCGTTATCTGAAAGGATATTGGTCCCCTTTTCCCGCGAGAGGATGAACAGCGTGGAAATCGGATTTTGCGAAGCGATCTGCTGCATTTTCACAAACTGACCCATGTCGAAGTGGTTGCTGCTCTCAAACTGTACCTTTTGTTCGATGCCTTTCATCGTACCGCCCCGGGCGCCGATCTCCAGGGAATCCTGGGCGATGTACCAGGCGATCTTCTCCACGTCCAGGTTCATGTTGTAGAAGGAGGAGAAAAAGGGATTGCGTTCCGACCCTTTCTCGCCCCGGGTGAGGTAGATCACGTCCTGGGGGATTTCCACCCGGAAGTCTACCTGCGGGTGGAACAGGCTGTCTTTGTCCATGTACAGTTTGGCATTCACGCCTTCGGCGACAATACTCACTTCGCGCTTGATGATAAACAGTGGGCCGGTGCCATAAAAAATGCGCTCATGCTTCTTGTTGTAAATCTGCACCTGCGCCGGCTCGTTGTTGGTGCCATAACCGTAGAGCGAGCTGCCCGCCAGTTTGAAACCGCCTATATATTCGATGCCTTCGCCGATCTTATTGATTTTCAAAGATTTGTCAAACGACTCAAACTTCGGGAATTGAGAATTGGCCTTGCTGTCCACCACGATGTTGTGCTCCAGCTGGCCGGGAATGGACCGGTTGGGAAAATACAGGGGGTAGTAGAGTTGGACCGTATCGCACTGGAACAGCGGCTTGGAGGCTTCCACCTTGTAACTGGTCAGCGTGACGTACACCGTGGAATCCAGTGAGGTGCCGGCCCAGGTAACTTTGCCGCCTTTTCCGCGCCACACGCCCTCATAGGGCAGGTAGTCGCCCGAGGTTTGGAGCACGGTGATCGAGTCCTGTTTGCGTACGCCGATCAGGTCCACGCCGGTGCAGTGCAGTATGGGTTGCTGGTCTTTGCTGTCGAAGGCGTACTGGCCGCCGCGGATCTTCCAGGTCACGGAGCCGCCCTCGCCGGTCTTGAGGGCGCGTTGTTCCATCAGATCGGCGGAAAATTCGAGCAGCATGCCAATGGGCTTGGCCCGTCCCTTCTCGATGCTGCCCAGGGCCTTTTCCGTAAAGCCCATCCACCGCCCGAACAAAGCGGTATCGGGATTGACCCGGGCGGCGTTCACAGCGTTGATAAAGTTTTTGAAATACGGGAAAGGCGCCAGTTTCTGATCGGCCAGCAGGTTGGCGATGCCGGTCACGCGTTTAATGTCCGGTTCGCTGAAAGCACCGCCCCGCGCCAGCTTCTTGAAGACGGAAAACGATTCTTCCAGATCGGGCCGTTTGGTGGCGGTCATGAATTCACCCAGTTTATCCACGAATTCATTGGAATTATCCGGGAATCTGGCGGGCGTCTGGGCCCAGCTAAAAACAGGCAACAGGCAACAGGCAACCAGCAAAACAA
>JBKJKS010000549.1:0-6781 GCA_046597295.1 Saprospiraceae bacterium | reverse complement strand
CTGGTCAACAACTCGCTGAAGTACGCCCGGGCCAGCCGGATCAACATTGAACTCTTAAAATCCGACCAGGAAAAACGCCTGGTCTATCGCGACAATGGACAGGGCTTTGACCCCTCGGCTACACAACACAGGGGGCTGGGACTGAAAAACCTCGCCAGCCGGACGCGCCTGCTCGAAGCCAGGCTGGCCGTCGACACCTCGCCCGGGAACGGATTCCAGGCCATCGTTTATTTCTAAACACCCACCCTCCAATCATGTCAGCACCCATCCACATTGCACTGGCCGACGACGAAGCCCTGTTCCGGCGCGGCATGCGACTCATCCTCGAAGATTACGAGGATATGAAGGTCATCATCGAGGCCGAACACGGCGCCGATCTGCTGGCCAAGATCCGGGCCTCGCCGGACCTGCCCGACGTACTGCTGCTCGATCTGAAAATGCCGGTCATGGGCGGCATCGAAGCCGCCAAGATCATCCGCGAGCAATTTCCGTCCATTCATTTTATCATCCTGTCGTCCCACGTCAATCCGGCCTTTATTCTCAACATGATCGAGATCGGCGCCGCCTCCTACCTGGGCAAGAATGCCCATCCCGACGGGGTAGTGGAGACCATTCGCTCCGTGCGCGACAAGGGGTTTTGTTACAATGAGACCATCATGCAGGTCATCCGGGATAACCTGACCGGGAAGCACACGGCCAAGTTTGCGGCGAGCTTCGACGTCATACTCACCCACCGCGAACTGGAGGTGCTGCAACTGATCTGCAGCCAGTACACCACCCCCGAAATCGCCGAAAAACTGTTCCTGAGCGCCCGCACCGTGGATGGCCACCGCAACAACATGCTCTCCAAACTCGGCTGTCGCAACACCGCCGGATTGGTGGTGTACGCCATTCAACACGGTTTGGTCAAGCCCAATCCGGAGCAGTTCAAGCTCTGACTATCCTTCCCCCGTAAAACTACCTGATTCGCCAGCCCCCGTATTTTTACGCTTGTTCCGCTCAATGGTGCTGCTTACCTTTGTATGGATCAATGAATCATGCATTCAAAACATCACGACCATGAAAACAATTTTCCTGAACCGGATCTGGAGCCTGCTGCTGACCATTTGTTGGGTACCGCAGCTGCTGCTGGCCCAGGCATCCACGTCTTCCATTTTCGACCTGTTGACGCAAAAGGAAGGGGATACCCTACGACTGGACATCAATTTGACCGATTTGCTGGCGAATCGTCGGTCGACCACCTATTTTCCGGCCACCGTAACCGCCGCTAATGGCCAATCATTTCCCCTGGAAGTACGGGCACGGGGCAAATTTCGCCGTAAAACCTGCGAAATTCCCCCGCTGAAACTCAAATTTTCCAAAAAGACCCTGCTGGCTGCCGGTCTGGATACCCTCAACGAAATCAAGCTGGTACTTCCCCGTGCTTTCGACGCCAAAAGTGAAGAACTGATTCTGCGGGAGTACATCGCCTACCGCATGTACGAAAGGCTCACCCCCGTCTGTTTCCGGGCGCGACTGGTGCGGCTGCAACTAACGGACAACAGCCGCCCGAAGACCCGGTTGGCCTGCGCCATATTGCTGGAACATGAGGAACAGGTCGCCGTGCGGCAGCGCGGACAGGTTGCGGAAATGTGGGAACTGCCCAAACAGGGCATTGATATGGATCAGGCGGCCCTGGCCGTATTATTTCAATACCTGATCGGCAACACGGATTGGGATATGGTCTCCAGCCGGAACATGCTCTTCCTGCGGCCTGTGGATGCCGGCGATATGCTGATCATGCCCTACGATTTCGATTTTTCCGGCCTGGTCAGTGCTCCCTATGCTTCGCCCAATTCGCTCACGGGCCTCAAAAATGTGCGCGATCGTTATCTCATGGACAAGGGTATTGCCCCCGAATCGCTGCGTCGCGCCGTGCAGCTGATGAAAGACGCGCGCAAAGACCTGGCTGATCTGTGCAAATCGGATTACTTATCCAGAAAAGCGTCGGCCCAAATGGTGGACTACCTGACCATCTTTTTCGATGCGGTGGAGCATAGTACGGAAGTGCCTGCTACGCTGGTCTCCACGAAGCGCTAACCCTATCCCCGCGCTCATCACGCCGGCACGCCGGCTTGTCGCTCTCCCTCTTTCCCGCCTTTCTCCCCGACTGCTCTGCCCCCACTGCCGGAGCGCTTAGTGCGTCGTGTTCACTGCAGACCAGTTCACTTAAAAAATACGTGCGTTATGAAAAACAAAGGCAATTTTCTATCCACCGCCCTGCTGCTGATCATCTTGCTGACCGGCACTTCCCTTTTCGCTCAAGTGCTCAAAAGCAGCGTAGACGCAGTCCAATTGAAAAATGCGCCCGTCCTGGCCATCACCGACGAGCGCCCACCAGCTGGCCGGGTGGAAGGCCAGGGGCCTGCCGTACCGCGTGAATCTGCCGGATCCACTACTGATTTTCAGAGCAGTAGCACGGTGGCGGAAAGTTTAGAGCGAGACGACCACGTGGGTAGGCTGCCGGCCGCTGCCAGCGAGGAAGATGCATTTCTGGGCCGCCATTACATCACGCCAAGCTTCGCGGGCGTATCGGAAAGCAATACTGACCAAGACAAAATCCCGACTGCAGCAGGCGCCAAAACATACCATATTGATTGGCTGCCGGAAGCCGCGGGGGACGAAGACGCTTTCTTACCGGGCCAGCATGCAAGGCCCGGTTACACTGGCATGCTACGTCCCATCGGCATACCAGACGAGATCAAAACGATGACCAAAGCCTTTGAGACGGACTACAATGCGGGCAAAGCGGCGCAACTGGGCGGCTATTTCACTGCGGATGCCCTGCTGACCGGTACCAGCGGCGAGCAGGTCAATGGAATGGAAAACATCAGCGCATACTACGCCGGGTTTTTTCAAACCGCCGATTCCAAATTGACCGTCCAGGTAGCGGAAGTGCTCGAACTCCCGGGTGGATACGTCTATGTCAGGGGAAACTACTTGCTGGACATCACCGTCAAAAAAGACCGCAGCCACCAACAGGTGAAAGGTATTTACACCGCCTTATCCCGCCGCGAAGGCCAGCAGTGGAAAATCTGGCGGCAGATGCAAATGCGACCGGAAGAGAAAAAATAGGGGCTGGAGAAGCCAGTACTTCAAGCCTCAACCATGCCCCCAGCTGCCCGCATCGAGCCAGTAGATCAGCTTCAGGGTCAGGCCATTGTCCTGGGGGGATTGAAAGGTCTTTTTCCAGTTGCGTCCGAAGCTGTCGCCCCGTTCCCCGTCGCCTTTGAAGATGGCGTCTTTCCAGATCAGGTTGAGGAAGCTGCCCGGCGCAAACTGCCAGGTGTACACAAAATCCACGTTGAACTGGTTGTAGTTCTCGTCCGCACTTGCCGTCCAATCCGCAGGGGCCAGGGTGCCATTGTCATTCAGGTGCAGGTATTGGTGATAGTAGAGCTGGTTCCAGTAGTGGCGGGCACGGACCGATGCGCTCATGCGCGGCGTAAAGAGGTACTCCGCCGCCAGCTCATTGTCGAAGGCGGTAATGTTGCGCCGGCCAAAAATGATGTTGGCCGGGTCATCCGCGTTGACGTACCCGAAATTCGAGTGATCCTTCGAAAGGTTGAAGGTTCCGCTCAACCGGCAGTGGTTGCTGACCACCCAGGTAGGCGCTATATCGCAACCGATATATGGATCATTCGGAATAGCCCCTTCGCCATAGAGCAGCCGGAAACTGACAAATACCCGCTTGGACGAATTCGTCTGCATCCCCGGGCCGAAAAAGACATAGGGCGCCCGGTAAAATTTGGCGCCTGACACGCGGGGTTCAAAAAAGTCGTAGTACCATAGGGGGCGGCTGAAAGCGATGATGCTGAATGTCTGGCGGCGCGTGTTGGTCAGCTCGGCATACCCTTCCACTTCGAACGATTCCCATTGAAAAGGCATTTTAAGATAGGCTTGTTCGGCAGTCAACTGGGCGTAAGTGGAGGCGATCTTGCCGCGCTGGCGGAAATTGCCATGCGACACCTTACCAAAGAAATTAAAAAAATTGTTGCGCCGGAAAAAACCGAGGTCGCGCTGGTCGTAGCGATCGTCGGTGGAGGAATGCGCCAGTTGCCAGCCCCAGGTACCACTCACCTTGGCAAGTCCGTACTGGTATCCAAAACCCCGGTCAGGTTGGGCGACACCGGTGGGCCAGACCAGGCTGAGGCGGTTTTCGCCAAAAACTTCGTAGCGGTTGGCCCGGTCACGCAGGTTGAACGTCAGCACCGATACGTTCGCGTCGCGTGCGCTGCCCGCCCGCAACAAATTGGTGTTGATCAGGCTGACCGCCGAGTTGCGCGGCAGGGCCTGGTCGAGCGCGATGACGTTGTAATTGGTCAGGTCGGAGGTGCGGAATTGCCGTTCCACACCAGTTAACTCATTTAAGATGAGCGCATTGGTCGGGGCAGCCACCGCATTCAATATCCCAATCCCGAGTTTCGATTTGGTGCGGCCGGAAAATTTCGTGGCGTTGTACAGCTGGACTTCGGCCGGGTTTTTTCTAAAAATCTCATTGGAATCCAGGCTGTTGACCGCGCCGGAATAGCCGCGGGGCTGACCGCCGATCCGCCGGGAGTAGAAAATATTGCCCTTGGCAAACAATTCGGCGCCTTCGGTAAAAAACTGCCGCCGCTCCTCGTACTGGACTTCGAAGGGCGAGAGGTTGCGCACCGTGTTGTCGCTTTGCACCTCGCCGAAATTGGGCACCAGCGTGGCATCCAGCGTGAAGCTCTCCGTCAGGCCCCATTTCACATCCAGTCCGCCGTTCAATGCCCGGCTGCCGGCATAGCGCACCGGATCATCGCTGCCGGCCACCGGCGACCGCCGTACGGAGGCCGCCAGGTAGGGCGAGAAAGCCAGACGCAGGGGTGGATGCAGGTCGCGCAGCCCCTGCAGGTCGCCCCATTGGGGCAGCGCCCCGCCGCCATTGGGATCTACCGGGCTCCAGGCGCTGAATTCATTGACGTACTGCAACTGACGGGCAAATTGCAGGCCCCATTGCTGTTCAGCCCGTTTTGGGAAACGAATGGCGCTGAAGGGGATGCGTAACTCCACCACCCAGCCGTCGGCATGAATCTTCACCTTCGAATCCCACACCGCGTCCCAGCTGGGATCTACGTTTTCAGGCGACATCCGAAAATCGGATTGTACGCCCCCGGCGGTTATCTGGAAGCGAAAAGCATTCTGCCGGTCGCGGTACGTATCCAGGCCCACGTGGAATTCATCAGCCGTGCTACCGCCGTCGCGCCGGCTCAGGTCGCGACGCACCGTAGCGGACGCCTGATACAAATAGGCGCCGATATAAATCGCCTCGTCGGTGTAGACTACCCGTACCTCGGTCTTTTCGGTAGCCGGATTGCCGAAGGTGGGGCTGTTGGTGACGAAATCACCCATGATAGCTGCCGCTTGCCAGCAGGCGTCGCTGAGTTCGCCGTCGAGCTTGGGCGCCAGATCCGTACGAAGCGCTTTCCCGGCCTTGCGATTGGCATCATTGGTCGGACCGATCTGGGCAGACAGGACAAAGGGACAGCAGCAAAAGGCCAACAGGCAATATGAAAAGGGCAAAAACTTCCAGGGTCGCGGGTAATGGTGTTGCATAGCCGGTTTTTGTATGTTCCAAAGCCAAAGGAAAAATAAGGAGATCTGGCCAAAAACAAAACTCTACGGGTTGCCCGAAACAAGAGGTGAACGGCAGTTTGCAGGGTGGCAAAGGACGGCTAGCTGGGGCGGGGCTGGACAAGCAGCTGCAATTTATTCAAGATCAATATTTTACAAACTTCGCTGCGTAGGCGGCATCTTCTGTCCGCAGCAGCAGATAGTACCCGCCGGGTGCCAGCATCCCGATAGGCTCGATTTGCAAAAAGCCCGCTTCGAAACGCGCCGGCTGCTGGATCATCAGTTTGCCCAGACTGTTTCTGATCGTGTACGTCACCGGGCCGTTTATCTCCTTTTCGGCCTGCACCCCTAAGGGCGCATCTCCCAGCGGATTTGGATTCAGCTGCAGCTGGTCAGGTTGCGGCAGTGGATTGGATAGGCCGCTCGTGTTGTAAATGCCTTTGCGGTGAAAGTACTAAAAAGCACCAACTACAAGTGGACGGTACAAATACGGGCGGCCGGAAGATCGCTCTCCCGGCCGCCCGTTACACAGCACATTGGCCACATTTATCTTTACCGCACCACCGTCACGTCGCCACGGTACAACAGCACCTTACCGTCCAGAAAGCGGGCTTCCACGATGTAGACATACACCCCGGGGTTGACGAACTGGCCACTGAACTTGCCGTCCCAGCCTTCGGAGAAGTTGTCACCATCCGGCACAAAGTCCCTGCGCTCGTACAGCAGTTCGCCCCAGCGGTCGTAGACCTGCATGTAATTGATCTGCTCGACGCCCCGTCCGATCAGCGGATTGAAGTGATCGTTCAGGCCGCGCGGATTGCCGGGTATGAAGACGTTGGGAAGGTACACATTGCGGTTCGGATCTACGTTGACGACAATAGCGCCGGTGCCTATGCAACCTTTTTCGTCGGTGACCACCAACGTAAATACCTGTGATTCAAAGGTATATGCCTTCGGCATGAGCGAGGGCAAATTGAGCAGATACTCGGCCGGCGTCCAAACATAGGTCAACGAATCAAGGGAACTGACGCCCGTAATGATCGGCTCGAGTAGCAGAGAATCACCCAGTTCGATCTCGACGGTCGCGGGATCGAAGGTCACGACAATGGGTTCCGGTTCGTTGATATTGATCGTGTCGGTG
>JBKJKS010000531.1:0-10025 GCA_046597295.1 Saprospiraceae bacterium | reverse complement strand
AAAATCCGGGAACTTCAACTACAGGACAAAAACGCACCCCTCGAGTACAAAGGAGATGCGCAGGACGAGGTGAGCGACCTCATCGGGGAATACAACCGCATGGTGGACAAGTTGGAGACTTCCAAAGTGCAAATGGTGCGGCTGGAACGCGAAGGCGCCTGGCGCGAAATGGCCCGCCAGGTGGCCCACGACATCAAAAATCCGTTGACGACGATGAAACTCTCCATGCAGCAGCTAGAGCGCGTGTCGAACAACCCGGAACAAGCGGCCGCCTACCTGCGCAAGGCCATCACCCGGCTGATCGAGCAGATCGATTCGCTGGCCCAGATCGCGTCGGAATTTTCCATGTTTGCCAATATCGACATCAAGCAGCGAGACCCCGTCAAACTGAACGATATGGTGGAGAGCGTCTTCGACCTGTTCAGCGAGCAGCGCAACGTGGACATGTACCTCAAGCCGTCTACCGAGAACTTTACCATTCTGGGGGATAAGAATCACCTGATCCGGGTATTCAACAACCTGGTTATCAACGCTATACAATCCATTCCCTCCGACCGGGAGGGCAAGATCCAGGTCTCCGTATTCCGGCAGGACCGCATGGCGGTGGTCAAGATCAGCGATAATGGTGGCGGTATTCCCCCGGAAATCCGGCAGCGGGTATTCGAGCCCAATTTTACGACCAAGACCTCCGGAAGCGGTCTGGGCCTCGCCATTTGTCGCAAGATCATCGAAGGCCACGATGGGGATATCCGTTTCGAGACCCGCGATAACGAAGGCACCGACTTTTTTGTGGAATTGCCGATTGCAGCCTTTGAGCCGGTTGGCAAGCGGGCGCTGGCGGAGTCGGAATAAGTTCCTGTTTATTTCCCAGCCACTTTCCCTTGCGTTGCAGCTGCATTTTACGTCTGACCAGTGTACGCTGGCCCGGCCGGGCATGTCCATGCTCCCACCGGCGGGC
Source organism: Saprospiraceae bacterium (assembly GCA_046597295.1). Classification (GTDB taxonomy): domain Bacteria; phylum Bacteroidota; class Bacteroidia; order Chitinophagales; family Saprospiraceae; genus M3007. Next base: position 9,067 of record JBKJKS010000531.1, on the reverse strand, counting down.
TGACCGGCGGCATGGGCAACGGCACAGATTTTTGAAAAAAATTCATCGCCGGATTGGCTTGTAACGTCGTCCGCCGGGCGCTTCAACGGCCATTACCCGGTGAAAAAGCGCCGCGTGCGTCGTAATATGATTTTGCGGAGAACGGTAATTTTGACGCATTATTTGGAACACGTCTTTTCAGGCAATAGTAAAGTGGACGTTCGTCGATTTTTTAAAAACTTTTATCAGTGAACAGTTTTAAATCCCGGCAGGAATTGCTAAAATTGTCTGTTCAAAGAATAAATGGTTGACCGGGGGCGTACCAAAGAGAAGATTCATTTCTAACCAAATTATACGAGGTGCTTATGATGAACATTAGTGTAAAGTCTGTCCACTTCCATGCGGATGAAAAATTGCTCGCCTACGTAGACCAAAAGATGAGCCGTCTGAACCGTTATTTTGATCGGGCCGTGGAAGCCGAAGTTCATTTAAAACTGCAGGATACCGGCGGACCCGTCCACGAAAAAATCGCGGAGGTCAAAATTCATGTTCCGGGGGGTTGGATGGTGGATAAAAGATCGGGAAAAACGTTCGAAGCAGCCATCAACGCATCGGCCGATGCCCTCAAGCGTCAACTGACCCGCTACAAGGAGCGGATACACGAGCGTGGGCCAGGGCTCAAAGAAGGCAGGATCGTCCTGTCGGGCGAAGAATAATACAGATGATGCCCTTTACACCACCACAGCATTGATTTTTACAGCGCAGGGCTAACCTGCGTTTCTACACGGCCATGTGGCTGGAAGCCCGGATCCAGGCGATCCGGGCTTCGTTTTTTGAGACCATTATCTTCGGGACCAGCAAACATTAGCCGAAGCTGAACGGTGTTTTGCCATACCTTCGCCCGGTTCAGCGCCACATTTGCAAAAAATATCTCCATATCGTTGTCGGGCCGCTATTCTGCTGACCCTGCTTTTCCTGACCGCCTGGTCGGCGAAAACGGTACACGGTCTGTTTTACCATGCCGATCACCACGACCGGCCCGTCTGTTCAGCAGAACAGGATCATGCGGCGGCCCACATCCACGACACCCGCTATGCAGCCGACGATTGCTCTTTTTGCGCATTAGCGCTGGGTACATCGGCCCTCACAACATTCTCGGCCCTGCTCCTTCCGACCGGGACAATGACAGCCACAAAAGCCATCCGGCTTTACCAACCGCCCTGTACCCGCCTGGTCGGTAGTACCACTCCCTCGCGCGGTCCGCCTGCGCTGTAGTATCCCCTTGCTTCTTTATTTCCTCCCTGAAGGTGCTTGCACCCCAGGCTCCCGCGCAGCGTAGTGAGCCGGTCGGTGACGCTCTTCGATTCTCTTACTTCCAAGCAGATATAACTGCATGAAATATTATATGCTTTGGGCCTTGCTGCCCCTGGGCTTGCCGGCGGTTGCCCAAAACGCCCTCCGGGGCAACGTCACCGACCAGATTACCGGAGTATCCCTGCCGCAGGTCAGCGTTTACCTTTCCGACCTCAGACAAGGGGTCGTGGCGAATGTAGATGGTCATTACCAACTCAAAAATCTGCCAGCGGGTACCTTCCTGGTCGAAGTGCGCTACGCCGGCTACCAGACGGTAACGCAGCGCGTTCGGGTGCAGGGCGACACGCAGCTCGATTTTCAATTGACGGAAGCCGTGACCGAGCTGAACCAGGTGGTCATCACCGGCGCCACCCACGCCACCGAGCTGCGCGAACATCCGGTTCCGGTAGCCATCATCGATCAGCTGGCGCTGACCAGGGTCAACTCGACCAACCTCATCGACGCCATCGCCAAAAAGCCCGGCCTGTCCCAGGTCACCACGGGCGCGGGCATTTCCAAGCCCGTCATCCGCGGATTGGGCTACAACCGCATCATCACGCTGTACAACGGACTGCGCCAGGAAGGCCAGCAGTGGGGCGACGAGCACGGCGTGGAGATCGATGAATTTTCGGTCGACCGGGTGGAAGTACTCAAAGGACCCGGCAGCCTGGTGTACGGGTCCGATGCCCTGGCGGGCGTCGTCAACTTCCTGACCCCCAATCCCTTGCCCGAAGGACAGCTGCGCTCCAGCGCCGTGCTGAACTACCAGACCAACAACCACCTGCTGGCCACGTCGCTGGTCACCGCCGGCAACCGGGCGGGTTTCAACTGGTTAATGCGTGGTACCCTCAAAGTAGCGGGCAATTACCGGAACCACTACGACGGACGGGTCTGGAATTCGGGGTTCCACGAGCGCAACCTCAACGGCTACTTCGGCTGGAACAAACGTTGGGGGTTTTCCCATGTGCATTTCAGTTCGTTCCGGCAAAACCTGGGGCTGGTGGAAGGCGACCGCGATTCGCTGGGCGGCTTCCTGAAACAGGTTTCGGTAGGCGACAGCACGGTGGAACAACAGCCGGCGACCAGCGCCGATTTGCAACGCTATGGCCTGCAAATCCCCCAACAGGGCATTGCGCATGCGCGGTTGTCCAATACGACGAGTCTGTTTTTGGGAAAAATCAACCTGGTTTTTTCGCTGGGATTTCAACAAAATACGCGAAAAGAATATGGTGATCCCCTACGGGAAGGCGTCGCACAACTCTTTTTCCTGCTACGCACCGGCAATTACGACGTGAAAATTTTCTTGCCGGAACAATCCGGCTGGCGAACAACTATCGGGACGAACGGTATGCTGCAAAACAACCGCAACCGGGGCGAAGAAGCACTGGCGCCTGCCTACGATCTGTTTGATCTGGGCGGCTATGCGGTGGCCGAACGGAAGTTCGGTCCCCTCCACCTCAGCGGTGGTTTGCGCTACGACCACCGCCTGCTACAGACCCGGCCCCTCTACTTTGATCCGAACGGCGCCCTTACCGAGCAACCTACCGATGAAGTCAAGTTTGCGGCCGCTCGAACCAGCTATGCGGGCGCATCCGGAAGTATTGGAGCGGCCTATAATTTCAATCATCGCTGCACGGCCAAATTCAACGTGGCGCGTGGTTTTCGGGCGCCGAACATTGCGGAGTCGGGTTCCAATGGCCGGCACGAGGGCACGCAGCGCTACGAAATCGGCGACAGCCGTCTGCGACCGGAATACAGCCTGCAAACCGACTTGGGCCTGTTCTTCCACAGCCAGCACCTGACCACCGAGATCAGCCTGTTTTACAACCGCATCGACCACTACATTTTTGCCGAAAAACTGCGCAGCACCCTGGGCGGCGACAGCATCGTGGACCCGGCGGATCCGGCGCCGACTTTCAAATTCGTGCAGGGCAATGCCTACCTCGCCGGCGGCGAAATTACCTTCGACCTGCATCCGCATCCGCTCGACTGGCTGCATTTTGAAAACTCGTTTTCGTGGGTCCGGGGGGTGCAGCGTCAGCAGCCGGACAGCAGCCGCTACCTGCCGTTCATTCCCGCAGCGCGCCTGCGCTCGGAGCTGCGCGGCGACTTCAAAAAAGTGGGCCGGCGAATCGTGAACGGCTTCGTTTTCGTGGAAGGAAGCTACACCTTCGATCAGAACCACTACTACGCTGCGTTCGGTACGGAGACCGGAACGCCTGGCTACCTGTTGCTGAACGCCGGTTTTGGCGGCCAGATCACCGGCGCCAAAGACCGGGAGATTTGTAAAGTGTTCGTTATCGCCGACAACCTGCTCGACACCGCTTATCAATCGCACCTCAGCCGCCTGAAGTATGCCCCAACAAATCCGGCGACGGGCCGCCCGGGGGTGTTCAATATGGGCCGGAATATTAGCCTAAAGGTGCTGCTGCCCTTGGGTGGAAAGTAGTTTCCTGCCGCACAGTCTCCACCGAATCTGGTGAGAAAAATGTTTTCAAAATAAATTTTTAGACTAATCTAAAAACATAATTAAACTACCTTTGTCTTAAATTGTGGTCGGCATAAATTTTTGCCAGCCTTTGCAAAACGAGACCAAGCTAGCAATATGAAGAAATTATGGACCCTCCTGCTATTACTGAGTATTACCTGGCCGGGTGCAGCCCAGCATACCCAGGCTATGGTGGGCCAGGTGCTGGATGCGCTGACCCGTGAACCGGTCGTGGCTGCTACCGTCATAGCCCAGCACAATAACGATCAAACGGGTACGGTGACGGACACAACCGGCCGTTTCAGGCTGGCGGGGGGCGGGACAAGAGGAAGCCTGACTATCCGCTGTGTCGGCTACCGAACCTGGACCGATCAGGTCTCCGGTAACCAAAAAGAGCTGCTCATTTTGCTGGAGCCGGCGGATAACTTGTTGTCCGGCGTGGTAGTCACTGGTACGATGAAAGAGGTCATGAAAGAGGTGTCTCCGATCCCGGTCGAGGTATACACCCCGCGTTTCTTTCAAAAAAACGCTTCCCCCAGTTTTTTCGAGGCCGTGGGCATGATCAACGGCGTACGGCCGCAGCTGAACTGCAACGTATGCAACACCGGCGATATCCACATCAACGGAATGGAAGGGCCATACACGATGATCACCATCGACGGGATGCCGATCGTGAGCGGACTGGCTACGGTGTACGGGTTGAGTGGTATTCCGAACGGGATTGTCGAGCGCATTGAAGTAGTCAAGGGGCCTGCCTCCACCTTATACGGTTCGGAAGCGGTGGGGGGACTGATCAATATTATTACCAAAAGTCCGCTCACGGCGCCCCGCTTCTTCGTGGATGGCTTCGGCACCTCGATCGGTGAGACGAATATGGACCTGGCTTTTTCGTAGGCTGGAAAGCGGGACAGTACGCTGGTGGGCGCCAACTACTTCCGTTTCAACCAGTTACTCGATATCAACAACGACAACTTCACCGATGTTCCCCAGCAGGACCGGGTGTCTGTATTCAATAAATGGGGCTTTACTGATCGGCGCGAACGGCAATCCTCCCTGGCCCTGCGCTATGTCCATGAAAATCGCTGGGGCGGCCAGCTGAACTGGGAACCGCAGTGGCGCGGCACGGACAGCGTGTACGGCGAAAGTGTGTACACCAACCGTTTCGAACTGCTCGGCCGGCAGCAGTTGCCGACCCGGCACCCGGTTATGCTGGACTATTCCTACAATGTGCACGACCAGAATTCGGTCTACGGCACCACGGTGCTGCTGGCCAATCAGCAGGTGAGTTTTGCGCAGCTCACCACCCGTTTGGCGCCGGGCAAAAAGCAGGATATGCTGCTGGGCGCTGCCCTGCGTTACACCCTTTATGACGATAATACGCCGGCCACCGGCACCGGTCCCGCCCGGGTCTGGCTGCCCGGCATTTTCGTGCAGGACGAAATTGCCCTCAACGCGCGCAGTATTTTGCTGGCCGGTTTACGCTATGATTATAACTCGGTCCACGGCAGCATTTTCACGCCACGGCTGAGTTATAAGCTGTCCTTCGACCCCCAACACGTTCTGCGCCTGACCACCGGTTCCGGTTACCGGGTCGCCAACATTTTCACCGAGGACCACGCGGCACTGACGGGCGCCCGGGAAATCGTGACCGCCGAAAACCTGTTGCCGGAACGTTCCTGGAATGGCAACGTGAACTATGTCGGCAAGTTCTATCCACGGCACGCCGGATTTATCGCGCTGGATGCGTCCTTGTTTTACACTTATTTCACCAACCAGATCCTGCCGGACTACGCCACGGATCCCAATAAGATCATTTATAAAAACCTCGATGGCTACGCCGTGTCGTCCGGAACGACGGTCAATCTGGATTTCAATTTTCTCAATGGCCTGAAGATCATTGCCGGGGCAACGGCCATGAATGTCTACCGCCAGGATCAGGGCAAGCGGTTGCCGCAGCTCTTTGCGCCGCCCTTATCCGGTACCTGGACGGTAACGTATCCGATCGTCGCCTGGGGACTCACCTTCGATTACACCGGTAATCTCAACAGTCCGATGCACCTGCCCGTGCTGCCCAATGATCCGCGGCCGGAGCAGTCGCCTTGGTTTGCTATTCATAACCTGCAGCTCACCAAAGCCTTCCGGAATAACCTCGAGTTGTACATGGGGGTAAAAAACCTGCTCGGGTTCTATCCCCGGGAAGAAGTCATCCTGCGCGCCTTCGATCCGTTCGATAAGCACGTGGCGGTCGACAATCCCTATGGTCATACGTTTGACCCCGCTTACAACTACGCGCCCATTCAGCGCCAACGGCTTTTGCTGGGGCTGCGCTGGAAAATACAGTGAGACAGCCCACGTCTTGTCACGATATTTTGACGCATATTTATTCCCATAAAATTTTGGGGAAACTGGATCCAGATAATACTTTTGCGCCAATCTGGATTTTGTCTAATTAAATACAACTATGCGCAACCCGATATTCTTCTACTCCTTGCTGACGGCTACCTTCCTGGTGTATGGTCTCCCAATTTTTGCCCAGCAAAATATAAACGATACTGTTCAACTCCGCGAAACCACCATTTCGGCTCTGCGGGAACGCGCCGATCTGCAGCGTTTGCAGGAAGTGGAGGGCGACAAAATTTATTCCGGCAAAAAAAATGAAGTGCTGTTGCTGCAAAATGCCAATGCCAACCTGGTCACGAACAATGCGCGGCAGGTATTCATGAAGGTACCCGGCGTGATGGTCTGGGAAAGCGACGGCTCGGGCGTACAGATCGGTATTGCCGCACGGGGGCTCAGCCCCAACCGTTCCTGGGAATTCAACGTTCGCCAGAACGGCTACGACGTTACCCCGGATGTATTCGGCTACCCGGAATCATATTATAACCCGCCCATGGAAGCGGTGGAGCGCATCGAACTCGTGCGCGGAGCGGCCTCTTTACAATATGGCCCCCAATTCGGTGGTCTGCTCAATTACCGGATCAAGCAGGCCCCGGCCGACCGGAAATTCAGTTTTGAAACGTCCAACACCATCGGCAGTTATGGGCTGTTCAGTACGTTCAACGGTATCGGCGGCACGGTGGGCAAATTCGACTACTATACGTTTATCAACTACCGCCTGGGCAATGGCTGGCGCGAAAACTCCGAATACCGCATCGGCAACGGTTTTGTCCATCTGGGCTACCGATTCAGTCCGAAGTGGCGCGTCGCGGCGGAAGGCACATTCCTGAACTATGAAAGTCAACAGCCGGGCGGTCTGACGGAGCTACAGTTCAGCACCGATCCCCGCCAGAGCAGCCGCAGCCGCAACTGGTTCAACACCCCCTGGTTCGTTGGCAATCTGGCCCTCGAATACACCCCGTCGGCGCGTTTCCAGGCCAGCCTGCGCGTCACCCGCGTGGATGCCGAGCGCAACAGCGTGGGTTATGTCCGGGCGATCACCACGCCCGACACATTTAACGTGGCCCTGGGCAGTTTGAATCCCCGGCAGGTGGACCGCGATTTTTATGAAAACCTCGGCGCCGAGCTGCGCACCCGTACCAACTACCAGCTGTTCGGCCGGCAGCATGCCCTGGTGGCCGGCAGCCGGGTGTACACCTGCCAGACGGATCGTTCGCAGCTGGGGCGCGGCACCACCGGTACCGACTTCGACCTGGCGTTGACCGATGCGCGTTTCCCGCGCGAACTCCATTTTGAGACCGATAATCTGGCTTTTTTTGCCGAAAATCTGTTCCGAATTACAGACCGTTTGAGCATAACGCCCGGCCTGCGGGTAGAGCATTTGTTGAACAAAAGCGCCGGACGCATCAATATCAGCGGCGGCAATGAACAAAATATCACCCCCGCAGCGCAAACCCGTTTATTTGCGCTGGCGGGAATCGGCGCCGAATACAAAGTAGGTCAGTCAAGCAATTTTTATGCGAACTGGACGCAGGCCTACCGGCCGGTCTTGTACAGCGACCTTACCCCCAGCGCTACGACCGATATCATCGACGAGAATTTAGCCGATGCCCAGGGCTATAACCTGGATCTCGGCTTCCGGGGCAGGGTGGACGGCTGGCTGAATTTCGACGTGAGTGTTTTCGAACTGGCCTACAACAACCGGATCGGCACCCTCGTGCGTTTCGACGCAGCCAACCAGCCCTTCAACTTCCGGACCAACGTCGGGGCATCGCGTACCCGGGGCGTGGAGGCCTACGTGGAGGCCGATCTGCTGCGCCTGTGCGCCGGCGAGCAGGGGCGTCACGGCAGCCTGAGCATCTTCGGCTCCTTGTCCCGCATGAAAGCCCGGTATTTGGATTTTCCCGTAGTCACGTACAACAGCCAGACCCAGACGTTGACGGAAACCAACCTGGAAGGGAAAAGGGTGGAATACGCACCGGACTACGTGTACCGCGCCGGCATCACCTACGCGAAACGGTCGTTCAGCATCGCTTATCAACATCACTTTACCGGCAGCGTCTTTGCCGATGCCGGCAATACCGAAACACCCACGGCCAATGCCCAGGCCGGCCTGATTCCCGCCTACGACGTAGCCGATCTGAACGTGCAGTGGGGATTTCTGCAGCACTACCGGGTGCGGGCCGGTGTGAATAACCTGTACGACTCGGCCTACTTTACGCGCCGGTCCGGCGGTTATCCCGGCCCGGGCCTGCTGCCCGGCGACGGACGGACCTGGTACGTTTCGGTGGGGGCGAAATTTTAAGTCAGCACCCGGAAAACTTCAGGCATTGGATGCCAGGATCTTCGCCAGATCCCCGGGAATCTCCATGGCTTGCAAAGGCGGCACGTTCGACCCGCCGGTGTTGCCGACCGGTATGTGGCCGACAAAGGATTTTACGCCCCCCAGTAGCAGACGCGGTATTTGACCGATTACCTCCCGCGCGCTTTTGATGAAAAGCCCAAAGCGCAACATCTGCCAATGCACGTAGGAATGCTCTAGGGGCCAGGCCTGCGCCAGGATATGCGCGTGTTCGAGGTGGCGCCAGGCCCGTTGCAGATTCCGTTGCGCGAATTCGATTTTGTACAAGACCAGTTCATGGCGGTAGTGCGCTTGTAAGCCTTTCGGCATCGTCCAGTAGAATTTCATTTTTTTCGTTCCAGTTCGTCTTTAACCAAGGATTTTGCCCCGGAGGCCTCGGAAATTTCCGGTTCAGGCTCTTGGGGTATAGTAAATAATGAAAACACCTAATAGTACGATGACTGCGCCTAAGATGTCGTATTTGTCAGGCACCTGCTTGTCCACGAGTG
>JBKJKS010000213.1:0-13348 GCA_046597295.1 Saprospiraceae bacterium | reverse complement strand
ACACGCTCTCGCTCCCCGAGTCGCCGCAGCACGGCCACCCCGCCCAGGCGACGACGGCCACCGGCGGCACGCCACTGCCAAGCGGCAACCTGCTGGCCGATTCGCCGAGCCAGCTCTACGCGCCCCCGGCGCTGCTGACGGCGCTCGAGCCTTCAACGGTGACCAGCACGGGCGGCAGCCAGGCGCACCTGAGCATGCAGCCGTTCCTGACCCTGACCTTCGGCATCGCGCTGCAGGGCATCTTCCCGAGCCCGAACTGAGAGGACGCGCGCCATGGCTCAGCCCTATGTCGGTGAAGTCCGGATGTTCGCCGGGAACTTCGCGCCCGCCGGGTGGATGTTCTGCGAGGGGCAGCTGCTGCCCATCAGCGAGAACGAGACGTTGTTCCAGCTCATCGGCACGACCTACGGGGGAGACGGGCAGAGCACCTTCGCCCTGCCCGACCTGCGCGGCCGGCTGCCGGTCCACCAAGGGCCGGCGCATTCTTTCGCCCAGACCGGTGGCGTAGAGGAAGTAACCCTAACGGTGACGCAGTTGCCGGCGCATAGCCACGTCGCGCTGGCCTATGATGCCACCGCCAACTCCCCCCTCCCGACGAACAGCCTGCTGGCTAAATCAACCAAGGTGGATACGTTCTTCGACGTCAATACCACGCAGGCCATGAATGCCGGCGCCATCAGCCCTGTCGGCGGCAGCCAGCCCCACTCCAACCTGATGCCTTATTTATGCATCGATTTTATCATTTCGCTCTTCGGTATTTTTCCAAGTCCAAACTAACTATTCATGGCAGATCCTTTCGTAGCGGAAATCCGCGTCGTTTCCTTCAACTTTCCGCCCACCGGCTGGGCCCAGTGCAATGGTCAGATTTTGCCGCTCAGCCAGAACACCGCCCTTTTCTCGCTGCTGGGCACGACCTATGGCGGCAACGGGCAATCCAACTTCGCCCTGCCCGATCTGCAGGGCAGGGCACCGATGCATCCCGGTCAGGGGCCAGGCCTGTCGCTGCATGACCTCGGTGAAACCGGCGGCAGTGAGTTCATCACCCTGCTGGAATCCGAAATTCCGGCGCATACCCACACCTTCCAGACCGCCAATGCGGCCGGGGATGCCAATATTCCCACGGGCAATGCCCTGTCGCGCTCGGCCGGCGGTTCCATCTTCGGTACGGCCGGGGGCACGGTCCAGCTGGCGCCGACAGCCTTGGCGCCCAGCGGCGGATCCTTACCGCATAACAACATGCAACGCTATCTGACGCTGAACTTTATCATTGCGCTGCAGGGCGTCTATCCGCCGCGCACTTAGGTCATGCTGGAACAACTGGAGGCGCACGATTTTTCGCCCTGGCTGCATCAGGTACTGCACATTCGTTTCAGCCCGGAGGTCAGGCTTGCAGCGGAACTGGTAGAAGTACGGGCCGTGGAAAGTTATACGCCACTGCCGCGGCAGCCTTTCGCCATCGTCCTGCGCACCGCACAGCAGACGCACTATTACCACCAGACGGTCGCCGCACTCGAACATCCGGAGAAGGGCGATTTGCCGATTTTCTTCGTACCGGTAGGCTTCGATGGCCAGGGTATGTTGTACGAGGCAATTTTTGCCTGAACTACTTGGCCAAAACGTATGGCAGCACAGGAACACTGGCGTGATTTGCAACGCCTGGGGGGCATTCTGACGAATCCGGACGCTGCGCCAGGGAACTTGTTCCTGGCCAGCCGCGAACTGTATCAACTGTTTATGTTTGTCTCTGGCATCGATCCGCAAGGAGCCGGTGCCAGAGACGATTTGCATCTTCCGCAAGGCAAAGCCCTGGCCCCCGCCTGGGCGGCCCATTGCGTCCGGGACTACCAGCGGACCAGCGCTTTTCTGTGCGGGCTGCTCCATGCTGTCCGGGCGGCCCGGCGACGGTTTCCCGGGCATCCTATTCACGTTCTATACGCCGGCTGCGGGCCGTTCGCCACGCTGGCTTTGCCGCTGATCCCGCTGCTCGATGGGCAGCCGGTGACTTTTACGCTGCTGGAAGTGTCTCCGGTCAGTGTGGGTTATCTGAAAAGAACAATCGCGGCTTTCGGCCTGTCCCCCTGGATACGGCGGATTGTTTTGGGCGACGCGACCGATTACCGGGCGGATCCCGCCTGTCCGGTGCATATCGTGGTCGGGGAAATGCTGCAGGCTGGGTTGCGGGAGGAGCCGCAGGTAGCCGCTACGCGGAATCTGGCGCCGCAGCTGGCAGCGGGGGGCTTCCTGCTGCCGCAGAGCATCACGGTGCAGCTGGGATTGTTACATCCCGGCCGGGACCGGGACCGCATGATGGGTACGGAAATGAATAATGACCCGGTCTATCAGTTGTTGGAGCCGGCCTTCGAACTATCGGCCGCCACGGTCATGGCCATGCTGGGGGCCGACTACCCCGAACTGGAAGTGGACATTCCCACTGACCGGGACCCCGCTTTCAGTCAATTAGCGCTGTTCACCTGCTTGCAGATCTTTGGACAGGCGCAGCTGGATGTCTGGGCATCCGGACTGACCCAGCCCCTGCTCCTGCAGCAGCTGTCTGGTCAACCCATTCGGAAGATAGGCCTGCGCTATCGGCAGGGCAGCCATCCCGGTTTTGAATGGCGGGTGATCGCCTGACGCATCAGGTTTAGGCAACCTGTCACCGGGCAGCATGGCAAATCAGAGAATTTTACCTGCAGGCAGTGTAATCTGCCGCCGCAGACTTATTTTTGGACAAAAATCGCCACCATCCACTGCGCTATGAAGAGAAGAAATTTCCTGCGGAATACGGCTGTTGCCGGCTTGGCCATGACCGCGCTGAGCATCGATGCTTGCACCATGCCAGATAAGGAGACGAAAAAAGACCCGGGCAAGCCGGCCACCACCTCCCTGGCGGACGACTTCGTACTGCTCGAAACGACGGTCGATGCGTTGCAGCAAAAAATGCAGCGCGGGGAATACACCGCCCGGTCCATCACGGACTTGTATTTGCAGCGGATTGCCGCGCTGGATAAGCAAGGCCCGTATTTGAACGCCGTCATCGAGTTAAATCCCGATGCCCTGGCCATCGCCGACACGCTGGATCAGGAAAGAAAGGCGGGTCGGGTGCGCGGACCGCTGCACGGTATTCCAGTGCTGATCAAGGATAACATCGACACCGGCGATAAGATGATGACGACCGCCGGTTCCCTCGCTTTGGAGGGGCATCGCGCCGCGCAGGATGCCTTCATTATCAAACAATTGCGGGCCGCCGGCGCCGTGCTGCTGGGCAAAACCAACCTGAGCGAATGGGCCAATTTTCGCTCCACCCGCTCCTGCAGCGGCTGGAGCAGCCGGGGTGGGCAAACCAAAAACCCGTACGTGCTGGACCGCAGTCCCTGCGGGTCGAGTTCTGGCTCGGGGGCAGCGGTAGCGGCGAATTTGTGCGCCCTGGCCATCGGGACGGAGACGGACGGCTCCATCATCGCGCCCGCGGCGTTTTGCGGCATTGTGGGCCTGAAACCGACCGTGGGCCTGTTGAGCCGCAGCGGCATTATTCCCATTTCCGCTACCCAGGATACCGCCGGACCCATGACCCGCACCGTCCGGGATGCCGCCATTCTGCTCGGCGCCCTGACCGGGGTGGACCCCGAAGATGCCGTTACCGGCAGCAGCCAGGGGAAAGCGCTCACCGACTATACCCGCTTCTTGAATAGCAACGGGCTGGCCGGCAAAAGGATCGGCATTGAAAAATCCTTTCTGGAAGGCCACGAAGGAGTAGTCGGACTGTACCGGCAAGCCATCGAGGTCTTGAAAAAGCAGGGTGCGACGGTGGTCGAGGTGGAACTGTTGGAGGCGACCCGATCAAACGGCAAGGGCGAGCTGACGGTGCTGGAATACGAGTTCAAGGACGGAGTGAATCGTTATTTGTCCACCGCCAAAGCCGCCGTCGGGTCGCTGGCCGGGGTCATTGCCTTCAACCGGCAAAATGAGGCCAGGGCCATGCCGTATTTCAAACAGGAACTGCTGGAAACTTGCGAAACCAAGGCCGGCCTGGACAGCCCGGCGTATACGGAGGCACTGCAAAAAACGCTCGGTTCGCGCAAAGTCATCGACGATCTCCTGCGCCAATTCCGGCTGGATGCGATTGCCGGCGTCAGTATTGGTTTGCCCGGCTGCATCGAGCTGATCAACGGCGACTACGATACGGGCTTCTATTTTTGTCCGCCGGCGGCCATGGCCGGTTATCCGCATATTACGGTGCCAATGGGCCAGGTGCAGGGGCTACCACTGGGTTTCTCCCTGCTTGCCGGCGCTTATCAGGAACCGGCCCTGTTCGCGCTGGCCTACGCTTTTGAACAGGCCACCCAGCAGCGGGTAGCCCCGACATTTATAAAAACCATCGGGGTCAATGGATAATCAACAGGCATACAATCGGTGGGCGAACACCTACGATGCCGTGATCAACAAAACGCGGGACCTGGAAGGCCTGGCGCTGCGTCAGACCCTGACCGACCGGAATTTTGATGAAGTGTTGGAAATCGGCTGCGGCACGGGCAAAAACACCGCCTGGTTATTGACCAGGGCGCAACACCTGATTGCTGCGGATTTTTCAGCGGACATGCTGGGTAAGGCCAGGGAAAAAATAAAGGCTGACCAGGTCGAATTCCGGCAGGTCGACGTCCGGAAGGCCTGGGCCTTCGGAGCGGAGCAGTTCGACCTCATCACCTGCAGCCTGGTGCTGGAACATATGGAAGACCTTGATTTTATCTACCAACAGGTGCAACGGGCCCTGAAAAAAGGCGGTCTTTTTTACCTGGGTGAACTCCATCCCTTTAAGCAGTACCAGGGCAGTAAAGCGCGGTTCGATACCGGCGCCGGCGTATTTGAACTGAATTGCTTCGTGCACCCCGTGTCTGACTATTTTAAAGCTGCCCACCATAATCGGCTCAGTTGCATAAAACTCAACGAGTGGTTCGACGAAGATGACCACACGCGCCTGCCACGCTTACTGACCATGGTCTTTGAAAAAAAATAAACAATTCGGATTACCAGCATGACTACAACCATCTTTTCCGGCTATGACCCCGATTTTCTGTCCACCCGGCATGCGGTACCACTGCCCCGGTTGACTGCCCAACAGCAGGCGGATCGGGTAGCTGCGCCGGATCATCCGGATGGCTTGCTGCATCAGGCGAACTACACGGTCGCTTTAAACGCTGCCCGCCGCCTGGCCTGGTACAGTGCTGCCAACGTAGACGCCACCAAATTTCAGCCGGTGACCCGTCGGGAGCTGACCAGTTACTGGCGACGGGAAAAAACGCTGCCAGCCGACACGATGACGACCGGAAGATGGTACAGGCTATCTGAAAAGAAACTGCAACGCGGCCACCTGACGCCCGCTGACTGCATGGAGTGGGGCACCGATCCGGCGGAAGCCATCCGCAATGCAAACACCACTTTTCACTATTCCAATGCGGTGCCGCAAATGCAAAGGCTGAATGGCCGGGAATGGGGCATGCTGGAACGGTATGTCGGGGAAGAATGTATAAAAGCGGGACAGGGCCGTCTGTGCGTACACACCGGTCCGGTACTGCAGACCGATGATCCGGTCTATGTCCATCGGGTGGAGGGACGGTCATTGGTCTTGCCGGTGTTGTTCTGGAAAGTGATCTGGTACCTCGATTCCGCCGGCCGGTTGAGCCGGATCGGCTTTATCATGAGTCAGGCGAACCTGCTGGAAGCCAGTGGTCTGATCGAACGGGAAAGGGGCAGGGCCAAGCCAAAGGGCCCGTTTGCGGAATTGGGTAGTTACAAGACTTACCAGGTGGGTGTAGCGCGCCTGCAGCAACTGACCGGGCTGGAATACGCGGCGGCCCAACGCGAGCCTTATGCGGAGGACCGCCCGGTTGAACTGTTGCTGCGGGAGATTGACGTGCCCGTTCCGGATGGCGAGGAAGACGTAACACCGCGCGGACTATTGCCATTGGCCAAGCAAAGCCAGCGGGTGCTGGTGGGTTTGTCGTTATAGCAGCCGATCATCTCCAGTGAGACTCTCCTGGGGCCTTAATATTTCAAGTATGTAAAGATCAGTAAGCCCCTGGAGAGTCTCACTCACTTCCAAATCTTCGGCCTACCTGCAGGCCTGGAAGCAGCGCAGTTTTTCGAAAATTGTGTTTTCTATAGGTCTCGCCCGCCCCTGGGACAGGGCAACCAATGTATATGAGAGCATTGCCCGCCGTTGTTCCGATGTCTACGTTTTTTGCCTGCTTAAACACCAGGCGCCTGACACGCTGAACCCCTTACAGATGGAATTGTGGGAATTTTACGTGCTGCCCACCCTGGCGCTCAATGAGCGCTATCCTGGTCAGAAAACCATCAGCCTGAAAGCTTTACAAAAAATGACGGAAGCGGTGGATTATCAGGGGCTTCGGGAAAGAGTATTAGCGTTTAGCCGGTAGCACTCCGGCCGAGTTCAGGGGCGATAGACGGCGAATTTTCCGAAAATACGTTCCAAAACCATTAAATTTGTCCAAAAAAAGATGCAGCTACAATTGAGGCCATCCTTATTCTGGGATACCGACGTCAAAACGGTAGATGTAGAGAAGCACAAAAAGTCGGTTATCGAACGCACCTTAATGCGCGGCACCAAGGAAGAGTTTGAGTTGGTACTGGAGTATTACGGCTGGGAAACTGTAAAAGAGACAGTACTGACCGCCAGGTATTTAGATAAATATAGCCTCTCCTTTTGCAGCGTAATTTTTGGCACCCCCAAAACGGAATTTCGATGCTACAAACTCGCACAGTTGAACCCAGGACATTGGGACTATTAAAAAGCCTGATGGCAAGGCCATATATTGATCAGTTCTTTTTGGTTGGCGGGACTTCGCTGGCTTTGCAAATGGGACACCGGTTTTCTGTAGATCTGGATTTGTTTACCATATCGGATTTTGACCAACATGAATTGCTGGCATCGCTTAGAGCAGATTTTGAAGTCACGGTCCAAGTCACCTCACCCAGTATTTTTATTACTCTTATTGATGAGGTGAAGGTGGATTTTGTGCGATTTCGGTACAAACTACTTTTTCCGTTTTTACAAATGGACGGAATACGAATGCTGGAGATTCGAGACGTAGCACCCATGAAACTGGATGCAGTAGCCAAACGAGGAAGCAAAAAAGATTTCTATGATCTCTATTTTCTGCTCCAAAAAATGCCGCTGCAAGAGATACTTAACCTTTATAGCGAAAAATTCCAGCATTCTACACTCTTTCATGTGATCAAAAGTCTAACCTACTTTGACGACGCCGAGGGACAGGCCGATCCAATTGTTTTCGATCCATTGGTTCGTTGGGATATTGTTAAATCCACGCTTGAAAAAGAAGTGAAAAATCTCTATTAAATCTCCACTTCCACCTGCCCCCTGACCAAATCCTCCATCGTCTCCCGCTGCCGGATCAAATGGGCCTGCCCCTGATACAGTAGCACCTCCGCCGGGCGAAAACGCGAATTGTAGTTGGAGGCCATCATCCAGCCGTAGGCGCCCGCGTTGTAAAAACCGATCATGTCGCCCTCCACCACCTCGGCGATGCGGCGGTCGCTGCCGAAGGTGTCCGTCTCGCAAATGTTGCCGACCACGGTGTACAGCCGCGGCTTGAACGTCGGTTCGGTCACGTTGACGATCTTGTGGTAGGAGCCGTAGAACATGGGCCGGATGAGGTGGTTCAAGCCGGTATCGAGCCCCACGAACGAGGTGGACGTGGTCTGTTTCACCAACGTGCACTTGGCGAACAAATAGCCCGCTTCGCTGACCAGAAACTTGCCCGGTTCGAACATCAGGGTCAGGTCGCGCCCGTAGCCCTGGCAAAATTCGGCGAAACGCTGGCTGAGTTTTTCGCCCAGTTCCTCCACGTCGGTCTCAATATCGTCGGGTTTGTAGGGCACCTTGAAGCCGCTGCCCATGTCGATGTACTGCAGGTGGGGGAACTTCTCCGCCGCTTCGAACAGGATTTCGGCGCCGCGCAGGAATATGTCCACGTCCAGGATGTCCGACCCGGTGTGCATATGCAGGCCATTCACCGTCAGGCCCTGGCTTTCCACGATGCGCAGCACGTGGGGCAGCTGGTGGATGCTGATACCGAACTTGGAGTCGATGTGACCGACGCTGATCTTTTCATTGCCGCCGGCCATCAAATGCGGATTGATGCGCAGGCAAACCGGCACCTGGGGATGATGCAGGCCCCAGTTCTCCAGCATCGGAATAGCATCCACGTTGATCTTCACGCCCAGCCGCACGGCTTCGTCAAATTCGTCCATGCCCGCGAAGTTGGGCGTATACAGAATGTCCGCAGGCGGAAAACCGGCCAGCAGACCGAGCTGCACTTCCTGGATGGACACGCAGTCGAGCCCGGCGCCCCACTGGCGGAACAGGCGCAGCACGGTCAGGTTGGAGAGCGCTTTGCAGGCGTAGTGAATATGCAGTTTCGGGTAAGGAAAGGCGGCGGTGAGGCGGCGGTACTGGCGCTCCATGACCGCGGCGTCGTAGACATACAGGGGCGTGCCGTATTCGCGGCAGAGTTGAAGCGGATCGATCCCGCCCGGGAATTGGTAGTGGTTATCAATAAGTTCCATGCGCAGGCCGTCGGTTTTGGACGGAGCGCGAAGGTAGGATTTCAATTCCTCAGCGCAAACCCCCGTCCTTTCCCTCGCCAAAATTCAGTTTCGTATCCAGCGCCTGATAAAACGATTCCAGGTAGCGGTTCAATTCTTTCACCGTGCTCTTGGGCAAGAACGACGCATTACACCAGCCCAGCAGGTCGGTCCTGGCGGCTTGCATAGTCGCTGCAGCCTGCTTCAGCATCGGCGCGGACAGTCCGGTGGTGACCAGTTTACGCCCTGGCTCCGTGCTCGAGCGATTGAGTTTGGCGTAGGGGGCGTCCACCAGCTCCGAAAAATCAAAATCGTAGGGAATGATCCGGATCTTGTCGCCGTTGGCCGGTTTCAGGAGATAGACATTGCGGAAATTGGCGATGTTCCAGTCGGTATTGCCGATCATGTATTCGAATAGGCTGGTCAGGGCCGCCTGGCCGGCATCCAGTTGATCGGCCGGCAGGTTATAATCCTCCACCAGGCTGCCCTGCAGACGGGCCGCCACCTGCTCTTCGTGTTCCAGCAGCAGGCAGTACACCGGTGCTTTGAGCTGCTCGACGTGGCGGTCGCGGAAGGCGACTTTCACCAGGCGCGCCCGGACGGCATAGCTGGGATTAAGGCGCTCGAACAGCCGGTAGGCCACGTATTCCCGCAACAGCAGCGCCTCGCTTTCGGCATCGTTGAAGCAGGGCACGACCAGTTTGACCTCATTGAGGGTATCCAGCTGCGCGGCGCGCAGGCCCTTTTTGGAAAACTTGAGTTTCAGGGGTGGCACCTCGCAGATTTTGCGCCGGTACTTACCGCGGGGACGAATGTCCACCTGCATGATCCGGCCGTCGGCGGTGGTGAGCGTAGCCGGGTAATACTGGTTGGTCTTTTTATTGTTGATCAGCTCCGTCAGGTCCAGTTCGATGGTCATGGCCACGCCTTCCTGGGGCGTCAGATAATCGAACACCGACTGGGGCGGCGGTGGCGCCTGGCTAAAGGCACTCAAAGCGCAGCATAGAAGTAACAAGGTGACAATCAGGTGGGTAGGGGAGTGGAAGATGGATGGTGATGACATGGTTGGGCAAGATGAACAGTATGGAAGATTGATTGCGCGCCGTAACAGTCCCTTTCATATAGCCACAAAAGTGGAGCCTCGCGTGGGTACGCATGGTGTCGGAACGGATACGAACTTTTTGATCTGGTTAAGCGGATAGACAGCAGCTAAAAGGATTACGTTGCAGCAGGATGGTAGAAAGCATGGTTAAATAATTAGCCAGACTACCCGCCAGCGCGTTTCATTTGCGCATCATACACCAAACAACTGTCCATGACCGAAGCATTGCTGCTCGAACGCCTTAAAGTGCAGGACCGGGCGGCGCAAAAATGGCTCTATGACCGCTATTCGCCGCAGATGTTCGCCGTGTGCCGCCGCTACGTCCGTACCCGGGAGGATGCGGAAGAAGCATTGATCAGCGGGTTGTTCAAGGTTTTTTCCCAGATCGACTCGTATGCCGGTCACGGGAGTTTGGAGGGCTGGATTCGCCGTATCGTCGTCAATGAAGCGCTGATGCTGCTGCGGAAGGCGCAAAACTTGGTCTTTCCCGGCGATGATTCGAATATTATAGACCAAGCCGACCAGTTTTCCATCGAAGCCGAACTTTCCGCCCGTGAAATACTCGAACTGCTCGACCAATTGCCGCCCGGCTGCCGCGCCATTTTTAACCTCTACGTCCTCGAAGGTTTCAAGCACCACGAGATCGCCGATACGCTCGGCATCAGCATCAATACCAGCAAAAGCCAGCTGATTCTGGCCAAGGAAAAACTGCGGGTGCTGCTCAGGGGGAAGGGGTATTGAATTATGAATTATGAATTATGGTAACCAGTGACTAATAACCAGTAACTAATAACAGCCATGCCCGATCTGTTTGATTTTTTCAAGGAAAACGAGTCCCAACTGCACGAGCGGCCGCCGGAGCAGGCCTGGCAGAAACTGGAAAAAAGGCTCGATAAAAGCCGCAAGCGCAAGCAGCGGGGCATTCGTTTTATGCAGCTGGGGACGGTGGCGCTCGCGCTCCTGTTATTGCTGCTGGCGGCGGCGATGGTGTGGTATTTCACCCGGAACAACGCCAAAACCGGTGAACGGGCGCCGACCCCACGCATACTGCGGAGCAGTACAGGGCAAACGGTCCCGCCGTCTCTGCATTCATTTTCCTGTGAACGGATTGGCCAGTAACAATTTGTAATGACCAGGGAGCATAAATATCCTGACTGTCATGTGCCAACCGTGACCTGGCATTTTGAAAGACCGCATTGACGCCTAAAGACCGCTCCTGCTTGCTACCTTTTTGCTACCTTTCGCCGGTCTTTCCACCAAATGCACCTCCGCTCCGCGCGATCCAGTACCATGGCAAAAACCGGCAAACCCGTTCCTAAATCCGTACCCGCTACCCCTAAGGCCAAAGCACCGCTGCCCAAGCCCGTCGTCGTGCGGACGCCCACCGACTGGCTGCTGCGCCCGGCCGTCGATACCGATCCGCAGCTGCGCAAAATATTCTGGGGCGTGGCGCTGCTCGGCCTGGTGCTGCTGCTCGGCCTGTCGTTTGGCTCGGGCATCAATGCCGACGACAAGTTCCAGGTGGACTATTCCCAGAAACTGGTCAATTACTACGGAACCTTTGGCCGCGACACGACGGCCCTGAACATCCCCGACGGCAACATGCACCTCTACGGAGGCGCGTTCGAGATCGTCACGGGTTTTGCCAACAAGGCCTTCGGTTACCAACCCACCGACCTTGGTTACCACCAGGTGCGACACGCCACCAGCGCCCTGCTCGGGTGGGTGGCCATGCTCTGCGCCGCACTGCTGGCCCGGCTCATCGCCGGGGAGCGGGCTGGCTTGATCACCCTGGTTATCATGCTGTTATCGCCCCGTTTTGTCGGCGATGCGCTGATGAACCCCAAGGACATTCCCTTTGCCGCCGGCTACATGCTGGCCATTTACAACCTGGCGGCGGTGCTGAGCCGCCTGCCGCGACCCAGGCGCTGGAACATGGCCGGCCTGGTCGGTGGACTGGCCCTGGCCCTGGCCATCCGCGCGGGCGGCCTGCTCACTTTTGTCTATGTGCTCCTGTTTGCGGGACTGTATTTTCTGCTCAGTTACCGTAGCCGCATGCAGCCGGCCACGCCGGAACAGCCGGGCGCCACGCTGGGGCGTTACGCGCTCGTGGTGTTCGGTACCCTGGTGAGCGGCTACCTGCTGGCCCTGCTGTTCTGGCCCTATGCCCTGCAAAGCCCGTTGCAGAATCCCTTTGCCGCACTTTCCAAATTCGCCGACCTGGAAGTCAAGATCCGGGTGCTGTACGAAGGGCAGAACATGATGTCGGATAAAACGCCCTGGCACTATCCGCTGAAATGGATCCTGTACACCATTCCGCTGGCGGCTCTGGTTGGTTTCTTCGGAGCAGTGATTTTGCTGCCGCGTTTAATGAAAAAATACAACCCGCTGTGGGTGCTGCTGGCGGGTTTCGCGGCGGTTTTTCCGGTCTTTTATATTATTTACAAAAACTCCATCATCCACGACGGCTGGCGACATCTGACCTTTGCCTACCCGCCGCTCTGCGTGGTGGCCGGCCTGTTCTGGCATGAACTGGCGACCTTCTTTTCCGGCAAAAAGGTCATGCAATACGCGGTTTTCGGCGTGCTGGGCCTGCTCCTGGCCGATTCGGCGTACTTTATCGCCCGCAACCCGCAAATTCCCTACGTGTATTTCAACCCCATCGCCGGCGGCACGGCGGGCGCTTACGGGCAGTTCGAGACCGACTACTGGGGCCTGAGTACCCGCCAGGGCATCGAGTGGCTGGAAGCACAGGGCATCCTGGGTCCGAACATGCCGCAGACGGTGGTCATTGCCACCAACATGCTCTACTCCACGCGCCAGCTGACCGCCAAATACGGCGACAAGGTGAAACTCCGCTACCTGAAATGGGAAAAACGCTGCGACGATGCCTGGGACTACGCCCTGTATCCCACGCGTTTCCTCAACGGCGCCACCCTGCAAAAGGGCTTTTGGCCGCCCGATAATGCGGTGCACATCGTGGAAGCCAACGGCGCCCCGCTGCTGGCGGTGCTGAAAGACAATGGCAAGAACTGCGCGCTCGGCATGGCTTCGCTCAAAACCAACGACCTGCGCGGCGCGGCGGCCTACCTGAGCCGGGAAGTCGCCAATGTGCCCGATAACGAGATCGCCTGGTCGAGCCTGGCCAGTATTTACCTCAATCTCGACAGCCTGGAAGCGGCCAAAAATGCCGCCGAGCGCTGCCTGGCCATCAGCCCGGACGACATTTCCGGCAATAACTACCTGGGTATGTACTATTTGCAAAAAGGCAACGTCGCCGCTGCCAAGTCCCAGTTCGAGTCGGCGCTGAAACGCGAACCTTCCAACGCGGGCGCCTACTACTACCTGGCCCTGATCGCCCGGCAGCAGGGCGACCCGCAGACGGCGTTGAACAACCTGATGTCGGCCATCAAAATTGCCCCTAATTTCAAGCCGGCTTACGAGCTATCGGCGCAGATTTATGAGGCGGAAGGCAATGCGGCGGCGGCGCAGCAGTTTCGGGCGGCGTTGGGGCAGATCAAGTAGGGAAAGGACATTAGACTTGTTGCGCATTGACAATCACGATGTTGTGAAATCAACCCACGAATAAATTCGCGGGTTGATTTCACAACATCGTGATTGTCA
>JBKJKS010000193.1:0-14185 GCA_046597295.1 Saprospiraceae bacterium | reverse complement strand
GGCTTTCTTCGCCGTATCGGAACCGTAGGGCGTTACCACCGTTTTATTCTCCATAACCTGTTGTTTGGTGCAAAAGAGGGCAGTTGGGTTGGCTCATTGGCCACATTTTACGGATTGGCCACCTTTTATTTATCAGCGGTCAGTTCCAGGTTTTCCACAATTTCCAAGCCGTAACCGATGAACCCCGCCCGGGGCCGGGGGTGGTTGGTCAGCAGCCGGATTTTCTGAATACCCATCTCGCGCAGTATTTGCGCGCCCACTCCGAAATCCTTTTTCCCCAGGCTGGTGTGCAGGTCAAACTTCTGCGGTTCGCCCTCCTCCACCAGCTGCTTGTAGAGTTGGAGTTTGGCCAGCAGATTGGCCTTATCGCCCTGGCGGAGGTACACAAAAGCCCCTTTGCCGGCATCGGCAATGGACTTGAGCGCGGCGGGGATCTGGCTACCGTAGTCGGAGAGCAGGCTGCCCAGAATACCGCCCGTTTCCGACCAGGAATGGACGCGCACCAGCACCGGTTCGTCCGCTGTCCATTGCCCCTTTTTCAAGACCAGGTGCGTATCGCCGCTGGCCACATCGGTGAACACCACGACGTCGAAGGTACCATAAACGGTCTCCATGGTCGTCTCCATCTCGCGGCGCACCAGCCGTTCGGTACGCATGCGGTAAGCCACCAGATCGTCGATCGAAATGATTTTCAGTTCATGCTGGCGGGCCACTTCCAGCAGCTGCGGCAAACGCGCCATGCTGCCGTCGGCATTCAGTATTTCGACCAGTACGCCGGCCGGATACAAGCCGGCCAGGCGCGCCAGGTCCACCGTGGCTTCGGTATGCCCGGTGCGACGCAGTACGCCGCCGGCTTTGGCACGGAGTGGAAAGACGTGCCCGGGCCGGGCGTAGTCGCTGGGCTTGGCCGCCGGATTGGTCAGGTGACGGATGGCCGTCGCGCGGTCGTAGGCGCTGATGCCCGTCGTGCAGCCATTGCCGATCAAGTCGATCGACACGGTAAAGGCCGTTTCGTGCAGGGCAGTATTGCTACTCACCATGAGGCCGAGGCCGAGTTCATCGGCGCGCTTCTCCTCCAGTGGCGTACAGATGAGGCCCCGCCCGTGGGTGGCCATGAAATTGATGGCTTCGGGGGTGACCGTTTCGGCGGCGCAAATGAAGTCCCCTTCGTTTTCGCGGTCTTCATCGTCCACGACAATAATGACTTTGCCGGCGCGAAAATCTGCGAGGGCCTCTTCGATGGTATTGAGTTGCAGAAAACTGGACATGGTGTTGGTGCGGATTCGAATAATCCTTTGGGCCGCCTGAGGCTGGATAATGAAACAATGCGACGGAAGGAAGCATTATTCCCGCCTGCGGCAAAGATAATTTGGATAACAGTCTAAACAGAGGGTTGTTCGGAGAATTTGATTTGGCATAGAACCGTAACGCTGGCTTCCGCCGGCCAGGGAGAAAAGGAATGGAATGGCCAGCTAAAGCCGGCGCTACAAAAGCATCTACGCTTCTGAACGCAGCAGCAGGCCAGGGAAAATACGCGGGGGCCAGTTAGAGCCGGGTGTACTAATAAGCGGCGTTTATTTCCCCGATCTTCACGCCCCGAAAATTCAGGCAGGTGCCGTTGGCAGTGTTGATGACCGGTTCCGCCACGAAGCGCCACTTGTTGCAGGGCAAGCTGGTGTCGATACCGAGAATGAGTTTGCGCGCGGTCACGATGTCGAAGGCCGTGACGGAGCCATTACAGTTGATGTCGGCGGCAAGCACCTTCCAGGGCGTCAGGGCTTCCAGGCCGAGAATATGCCGCGAGATGAGGACCAGATCGTAGGTGCTGATGCCGTCGAGCGACGCACCGTCTTTAACCGCAGTGACGGTGTAGGTGGTGTTTTGCAGCGCCGCTACGTTGGCCAGCGAGTAAGCGCCGGACGCCAGGAAAGTGGTATCGAAAGCTGGGGCATCCACCGTGATGAGCACGCTGTCCAGTGGACTGTCGTAGTAATTTTTCAGAAAGCAGGGTGTTGGCGCCGGGGTCAGCAGTGCAGCGATCTTTTGGCTGAGCAGGTCCATGGTTTCCTGCGGCGAATTGCCGCGAATGTCAAAAAACACTTCCCCGGTGCCGGGGGCGATGACGATAAAGGTGGGCGTGCCCTGGTAGGTGCCAAACTGGTTGCTGGTGTAGGGCTGCCGGGCCGCGGCGCTCCCGCCGTCGGCGCCCACGCCGGGCATGGTGAGGCCCTTACTGGTTTTGTAGGTGGCCACCTTGGCGTTGGTATCGCTGCCCAGGGTGCTGAGCATGATAAATTCCACCCGGCCGGGGTGAGCTGCCAGCGCGTTCTGATAGAGCGATTGCCACAACGGGGCATGCGTGGCGCAGGGCGGGCAGGTAGTAAAAAACAGCTCGAGCACCACCAGTTTTTGCTGGTTGAGGTAGTCGGCGTAGAGTTGTCTGATCTGGTTGTCGGAGGTGGTGACGGTGAAATCGGGAGCGGGTGCGGCGGCAGCGAGGCAGGAACAGATCTGCAGGAGGAGTAAAAAGGAGAGACGTTTCATTGTACATCGGTTTAGTTGCTCAAAATTAGCATTCCGGGCTAAAGGGCCGGAAAAGAATCATGTGTGTGTCGGATAGTTTACTTTTCCCGGCAGCAGCGTTTTCTACCTGGCATTTAACCCGGCGACCAGCTGGAACGACGGAGGTTTTTTACCTTTGCGGCTATGATCTGCCGGCTGTTCTTCCTGGTCTTACTGGCGGTGCTGACGCTTGGCCTGTCGTTCACTCATCCGGTGCCCACATCGGTGGAGCAGCTCGGCGAACGTCTTTTTTTCGACCCCATCTTATCGGCCGACAGCACGGTCAGCTGCGCCAGTTGTCACCAGCCGGCCTTCGGTTTCGCTGACACCCTGGCTTTCAGCCGGGGCGTGGGGGGACGGGTGGGCCGGCGCAACAGCCCGGGCATCACCAACATGACGTCCCGGCCCTATTTCTTTTACGACGGCCGGGCCGCTACGCTGGAGGCGCAGGTGTTGTTGCCGATCCAGGATACGCTGGAAATGCGTTCCTCGCCGGAAGCAGTGGTCCGCCGCCTGCGCGGGCAACCTACCTATCGCCAGGCGTTCAAAAAATTATTCGGTCGTCCCGTCCATACGGAAGACCTGGCCGTCGCGCTGGCGACCTACATCCGCACCCTGGAAACTGCCAACACCCCTTTTGACCGCTGAATGCAGGGCCGGCCCAACCCCATGGGCGAAGCGGCCGTGCGCGGCCGGCGCATTTTTATGAACCAGGGCAAATGCTTCGATTGTCACTTCAGTCCCGATTTTACCGGCGATGAATTTCGCAACATCGGCCTGTATACCGGTCAGCCACCCCTGGCCGATACAGGCCGTTTCGGCATCACCGGCGATCCGGCCGACCTCGGCAAATTCAAAGTACCGGGCCTGCGCAACGTGGCCCGCACCGCTCCGTACATGCACAATGGGATGTTCCGCACTTTGGAAGAAGTGATCGACTACTATGACCAACCCGATGCAGTGGTCACCGCAGCCATTGGCCGCGATACGCTGCTGGCCCGGCCGCTGGGCCTTCTTCCGGCGGAGAAATCCGATCTGAAAGCCTTCCTCGAAGCCCTGACCGAAGACTAGTGCCGCGTAATCTTTTTGGACGGCCGGTTGTTTTGGATGCGCAGACGATTTACCAGGGCGGTCAGCCGTCTCCGTCAGCGCATTTATTCACCCTCATTTTTGTTTGATCAGTCATGACCAACAACAGCGAAAACTGGAACCCCCTCTCCGCCGAAGAAGAACGCATCATCGTTCAAAAGGGTACGGAGCGGGCCTTCACCGGCGAGTATAACAACCACCACGCCGCCGGAACTTTTATCTGCCGCCGCTGCAACTCCCCGCTGTATCGCTCGGCCGATAAGTTCGACAGCGGCTGCGGCTGGCCATCCTTCGACGATGAGCTGCCCGGCGCGATCGTTCGCCATACCGACCATGCCTTTGGGATGCAGCGCACGGAAATCGTCTGTGCCAATTGCGAAGCCCACCTGGGCCACGTGTTCACCGGAGAGCGGCAAACGGCGAAAAACGTTCGCCACTGCGTGAATTCGCTCTCCATCCGCTTCGTAGCGGACTAAATGAAAGGGCAAAAGGCAAAAAAGCAAAGGGCAAGGCGACCGCCGTCGATCTTCGCCGTAATCACTGGCCGGATGGTACTACGGGCGCGACAAATTTAATCTCAATAATGCGCAAACGGTGCTTCTCGCCCATTTTCAGTACCCGGCGGGTGCTGGCCGCATAGCCCAGGCCCATGCTGGCCGCGCCGGTACCGTACAGCAAGCCGTAGCGGGTGTTTTGGTCCCGGTAGAGGGCTGCCACGGTGGTGGCCAGGATCAGGGAAGCGCCGAAGGTGAAAGCGGTGGCCCCCACCAGGCGAACGATGGGACGCCGCCGGACCCGGATGGCGGCGATGTCGGTGAGCTTCACCGGAAAATTATCCAGCAGCAACATATTGGATTCGGGCAACAGCTCGGTAATGGTCCGTTCATACCAGTATTTATCATCGCCGACCAGGCTGTAGCGCAGGATTTCTCCCACGTACAATTTGGTCGTTTTGGCGCGATTGGCGCGCTCGAGCAGGAGCATTTTCTGGCCGAAGAGGGGAGAAAATGCGAGGAGAAGGCAAAATAAAAGGCGGTAGCGCATAGCGGAAAAATAAAAGCCAGGGAAACGTAGTGCGCGGATCATGCGCGGCGCGGCGGGGTCATCGCCTGCGCCGCTCGCTGCCAAACCGCCGCTGCGAGCGGTCCAATGACCCGTACCTCGCAAGAGCACCGCGCTTCGCTACTGCCATTTGGCTGGGTCGGTCAGTGCGCCGAGTTGCTGCCACGTCAGCAGTATATCCGTTTGGCCGACGGCATAGGGCGCCACTTCGTAGGGATTGTAGACAAACCGGACCCCTGCCGGGACGAGGCAATACATGGCCGGCATTGTCAATTGATCGACCAGTAATAAGTCCTTCAGAGTCGCGGCTGGCGCATCCGCTTTTTTTGCATCGACAAAGGCTTTTTCCAGCAAGAGCCGCAAAGCGGTAGTATCGCGGATAATGTCCGTGAGCTCCAACGGTTTACCAGTATTCAAGTCGAAGGTTTCCAGTAGGGTGCCGTATATGCCATGTGCGCCGCCAGCGAAAGCGTAGGTGTTCATTTCCAGCGATAAATAGCGGTTGGTCTGCCAGACCACTTTGCTTTTCAGTTCATTCGTGTAAGACAGGCTGTATTCCGCTCCGCCCACATCCTGGCCCTCTTTCAGCATGGCAAACATATGCCAAGCCGCCGAATCGAGGGCCTGCGCCAGCGGCAGGTTCGCATCCGCTTCGGCAACCAAATACACGAAGGCTTCGATGGAATCGTTGATGGCGGCCGTGGTGGCCGTACCGCCGGTCAGCACCGGGTACGACAGGTCGAGCGTGGCGCAAACCGAATCGCGTACACATTTTTCTTTTTTCACGGCAGCCATCGTGATGGTCAACGGCGAAGCGGCGGTGGGAGCAGGAGCGGAGGGCTGGCAGGCAAAAAAGGTGGCTGCGCCCAGGATAGTGGCAAAAAGAGCGCTGGTGTTGAACATAACTGGAGAGCGGAATTTATTCCGCAGCAAGATGTTGGAAAGTTTGAACATGCGTTGGTTGCAGCGTTTATATGGCCGAAAGCACTTTGAAAATCGGGAAGTTTACGGCGGAATACATTTCGCCCTCGGCTGCGCTATATGGCGGCCAACGCCCGCACCGGCAAAATGGATTTGAGTTTCTCGATCACAAAGTCCACCTCTTCCCGGGTATTATAGTGCGAAAAAGAAAAGCGGATGCTCTTGCGGTCGGGATCGGCGCCAATGCCCTCCAGTACGTGGCTGCCTTTTTCGGAACCGCTGGTGCAGGCACTGCCGCCCGATGCACTGATGCCATTGATATCGAGACTGAGCAACAGCATTTCGTTCCGGGGCGAGGGCGGGAAAGCAACATTGAGGACCGTATACAGGCAGCGGCCGTCGTAGTCGCCGTTGAAAGCAATGCCCTCAAAGTGCTCCAGCAGGCTGGCTTGCAAATAGTTACGCACTTCCTGAATGTGGTCACGGCGCTCTTGCATTTCGGTACAAGCCAACTCCAGGGCCTTGGCCAGCCCGACAATGCCATAGACATTCTCCGTGCCGCCACGCATGTTGCGCTCCTGCGAACCCCCGTCGATGAAGGGCTTGATGGGCGACGAAGGGTGGATATAAATAAAACCGACGCCTTTGGGGCCATGAAATTTGTGGGCCGCGCCGGACAGAAAATTGACCGGTATTTGTTGAACGTCGATGGGGAAATGGCCGACGGTTTGTACCGTGTCGGTATGCAACAAGGCGCCGTACTGCCGGCACAAAGCGGATACCGCCGCCAGGTCGAGCATGGTGCCGATCTCGTTGTTGGCGTGCATCAGCGACACCAGCGTTTTCCGGCCGTCCCCATCGGCCAGCGCCCGCTCGAGCTGGCTCAGGTCGATGCGGCCACGCGGGTCTACCGGCAGCCATACCGCGGTGACGCCGTCCGATTGGGTGACCGCTTCAATGGCGTGCAGGCCGCAATGGTGTTCGATGGCGCTGGAAATTATGCGCTGGACCCCCAGGTCGCGGACGGCGCATTTGATGGCCATGTTGTTGCTTTCCGTGCCGCCCGAGGTAAAAAAGATCTCGGCGGTACCGGCATGAATGCAGCGGGCGACCGTCTTGCGGGCGCTTTCGATGAGCGAACGTACGCTGCGTCCTTCGGCATGAATGCTCGATGGATTGCCGAACTGACCACGCAGCACCGGCAACATGGCGTTGATTACCTCCTCGGAAACGGGGGTCGTGGCGGCATTGTCGAAATAGACGCGTTGCATATTTTTATGATTGACGTAATACGGTGGAGGTTGCACAACCTGAACCAAAGGCCGGCTTGGCCCGACCTACCGCAATTCCTGAATATCGCTGATGATTTTCCTGGCTAAATTATTGGCGATCACCGCCGAGTTGCTCTCCGCATACACGCGGATGATCGGCTCCGTATTAGACGGCCGAAGGTGCACCCAGCCACTTTCGAAATCAATTTTAAGACCGTCCTCGACGTTGATCTGCTCGTGGCGGTACTTTTCCCGCAGGGCACCAAATACTTTATCCAGATCGATATCTGCCGTCCGGTCCAGTTTGGTTTTAGACATCTGATAGTCCGGATAAGTTTTGCGCAGGGTGGAAATTTGTTTGCCGCAATTGGCTAAGTGGCTGAGGAACAGGGCAATACCGACCAAGGCATCGCGTCCGTAGTGCAGATCGGGGAGGATGACCCCGCCATTGCCTTCGCCGCCGATCACGGCGCCCACCGCCTTCATTTTTTCCACCACATTCACTTCGCCGACGGCGGCCGCGTGGTATTCCCCACCGTAGCGGAGCGTCACGTCGCGCAGGGCGCGGGTGCTCGACAGGTTGGAAACCGTATTACCCGGCTGCCGGGACAGTACATAGTCGGCCACGGCCACCAGCGTATATTCCTCGCCGAAGAGCTCGCCATCCTCGCACATGAAAACGAGGCGGTCCACGTCGGGATCCACGGCGATGCCCAGCTGGGCGCGTTGCTGGCGCACTTCGGTGCTCAGCTGACCCAGGTGTTCTTTGAGTGGTTCCGGATTGTGGGCGAAATGCCCGTTCACCTCGCCGTTGAGCAAAATGCACTGGCAACCCAAGGCTTCCAGGAGCGGCGGCACCGCCAGTGCGCCGGTGGAATTGATGGCATCCAGGACGATGCGGTATTTTTTGGCGCGAATGGCTTCAACCTGCACCAAGGGGAGGGCCAGAATGCGGTCAATGTGCTTGCGAATATAGGTGTCGTCGCTGCGGTAGCCGCCCAGCCGATCGACAGGCGCGTATTGAATACCGCCCTCCGTGATCAGGGCCAGCACGTCGGCCCCATCCTTGGCACTAATGAATTCACCGCGCTGGTTCAGCAGTTTCAGGGCATTCCACTCCCGGGGGTTGTGGCTGGCCGTGAGGACAATGCCGCCGCCGGCATTCTCGATGGGTACGGCAATCTCCACCGTCGGTGTGGTGCTGAGGCCCAGATCAACGACGGAAATACCCAGGCTGCGCAGCGTATTGATCACTAGGACGCTGACGATCTCGCCGGAAATGCGCCCGTCACGACCCACCACTATGGTGGGTTTGCCACTGGTATTCAGGATCCATTGCCCGAAGGCGGCGGTACACTCCACGATGTCTTGCGGCGTCAGGTTGTCGCCTGGGCGGCCACCAATAGTGCCGCGAAAGCCGGATATAGATTTGATCAGTGGCAAAATGCGAGTTGGTATAGCGGTGGGTGATTGATTGGAGGGCGGGCAAAAGTACGTTGTTTCCAACGGTTGCCGGCGGGGAAGCGGCGGGAAAAATGTTGGATCGAGGCACAAGAAGCACTTTGCTATCCGCTGTAGCGGACCTTGCCGCCTACGTCACGGCACGATATTTTTCCGAAAACGACAGCGCGAAGGTTTGAGCATTTTCGCAGCTGCTGTCGGCCTTATCCAGTATCACCCACCGTAGAACAGCCCCGCTTCTGCGTCTCTCGCTTCACTATGGATTCAACTTCGACAACTGCGATTTCTACCCTTTTAGCCCATGGAAACGTCCAATTACTGCATCTTTTCCAGCATATTCCGGTTGGAATAGCCATCTTACGCGGACCGGAGCACAGCATCGAGTTCGCCAATGACGCGATGCTCCGTTTCTGGGAACTGCCGGACGAGAACATCCTGAACCGACCCCTGCTGGAAGTTTTCCCGACGGCTATCGCCCAGGGTTTTGGGAAAATTCTGGACCAGGTGTACGAAACCGGCGCACCTTATACGCTGCAGGAAATAAAAACGGAATCCATCCGCAATAACGTTACCCGCACCCATTATCTGAACCTGGACTATTACCTTTTACGGGATGGCGAAGGGACCTTGCCCGCCACGGTCATCATTTTGAACGACGTGACGGCAACGGTGTTGGCGCGCAAGGCCACCGAAGAAAACGAGGAACGGCTACGCCTGGCCATCGAATCGGCGCAAATGGGTACTTGGGATTATAATCCCCTCGGCAAGGTCCTGGTCTGCTGCGATCGTACCCGGGAAATATTCGGTTTCCAGCCAACCGCTATTATCACATTGGACCTGGTCATCGAGGCCATAGACGAAGCGGATCGGAGCCGGGTCAGGCAGGCCATTGGTCAGACTTTACAACCCGGCTCGGCGGGAGTATTCGAACTGGAGTACACCGTGATCAATCAGCAGTACGGTTCCAGGCATATGGTCAGGACCAGGGGGCAGGCTTATTTCGACGAGCTGGGCGAAGCCTTCCGTTTTATCGGTACATGCCTGGATATTACGCAGCAAAAACGGGCCGAAGAGGATTTGAAGCGCTTTAAATTCATGGCCGATCATGCCACCGATGCCTTCATCCTGATGCGGGAAAATGGTACGTTCGCTTACCTGAATGCGCTGGCCCTCCAACGTTGGGGCTATACGCCGGAAGAAGCGCAGCTAATCAGGGTGCCCGACGTGGATCCGATTTACACGGATGCCGTATTCAGTCAGGCTTTTACCAAGGCACAGAACCAGCCTTTACCCCCGTTCGAGACCCTCCATCAGCGCAAAGACGGTACCCTTTTTCCGGTGGAAGTCAGTATGGGCGGCCTGCGCTTGAATGGGGAACCTCATTTGTTTGCCGTGGCCAGAGATATTACGGATAAGAAACAATTGGCAGCAGAACTGCTCCGCTTCGAGCGTATTGCCGAGTACAGCCACGACCTGATCGGGGCCTGCGATCTGCAGGGCGTACCCATTTATATCAATCCGGAAGGGTTGAGACTGGTGGGCCTGGAGGATATTCAAGCCGCGCAGGCGGTCAAATTCACCGATTTCTTTTTTCCGGAAGATGCGGACTTTGTCGAGCGGGAACTCATTCCCCAGGTGATGCGGGAGGACTATGCCGAAGTGGAGATTCGTCTCCGGCATTTCAAAACCCAGGCGCCGATCTGGATGAATTACGCCGTGTTCACCGTTAAAAACGACGCCGACGAAATCGTCAGCGTGGCCACCATCAGTCGCAACATCGATGAACGCAAAAACACCCAAAAGGCCCTGCGCCTGAGCCTGGAACGCTTTCACCTGCTGGCTGATTCCATGCCGCAGTTCGTGTGGACCGGCGATGAGCAGGGGAACCTAAATTATTTTAACCAATCCGTATACGCCTACTCCGGCCTGAGTCCGGAACAGGTGGCCCAGCACGGATGGCTGCAAATCGTACATCCGGATGACCGCGCGGAGAATGTGGAGAAATGGTTGGAGGCCGTCGCTTCCGGGGAAGTTTTTTTCATGGAACATCGTTTCCGTCGCTACGATGGGGAATATCGCTGGCAACTGAGCCGGGCACTGGCCCAAAAGGATCGCGATGGGAAAGTCCAGATGTGGGTGGGTACCAGCACCGATATACATGAACAAAAAACTTTCCTGCAGGACCTGGAACAACAGGTGTACGCCCGTACGCAGGATCTCCGCGAGGCCAATGAAGAACTGGAACGGATGAACCGGGAATTAACCGCCTTCGCGTACACGTCCAGCCACGACCTCCAGGCGCCGCTGCGCAAGATCCAGGCCTTCGGCTCCCGCCTGATCGATAAAGAAAATGATAACCTGAGTATACAGGGGCAGGAATATTTGCGCCGCATACAGAATGCGGCGCAGCAAATGCAAACGCTGATTGAAGACCTGCTGGCCTATTCCCGAACCGGCACCACGGAAAAGAATTTTGAAGACATCGATCTGCAGGCGCTGCTGCAGGAAGTGACCGGTGAGTTGGAACAAATTATTTACGAAAAACGGGCCGTCATCGACATCGGTCCGCTGCCGACGCTGCGGATTACGCCGTTCCAGTTTCGCCAATTATTCAGCAATCTGCTGGGCAATGCGTTGAAATTTGCCAAGAAAGACCAGCCTCCGCACATCAAGGTTCGGGCTGCGCAGCAGGCGGGGTCGGATATTGGTCACCCTGCCGCCCAGGCTGGCCGCCTGTACCACCACCTGACGGTTGCCGATAATGGCATTGGCTTCGACCCCGTGTACAGTGCGCGGATTTTTGAAGTCTTTCAACGGCTGCACGGTAAACACGACTACAGCGGAACCGGCATCGGACTGGCCATTTGTAAAAAAATTGTCGAAAGTCATCATGGGTTCATTACTGCTACATCAGTGCCCGGCGAAGGAGCCACTTTCCACATTTACCTGCCGGATAAATCGGTTTAAAACGAATCGACCAATGGACTCCTTAAAAATAATGCCGGAGAAAAAACTGTCCGCAGGCAGCAAATAACCGCCGGCTGTATCTATGCTAACGTAGAAACAAGGATATTCGGCCTGACAAAAGCGGAAGCGGCGTGTGATTATGCTGGCTTTTGTCGAGCGCCAACCCCAGTGCGCAAGGATAGCTCCTTTACTACATTATCCCAACCGATTTATTTTTTTGGCTTTTCTTCCCTGCGCTGCCGACTCCCTGGTCGCCTGGTCGCCTTTTCGAAAAGCTCCGGCTGCCGTTGCTCCTTTGCCTGTCCCGGCTCCTTACAGGCTATAAGCGCTATCCGGTGACGACGGTGGCACATTCTTTTTTAATCATTCCTACCAGCGAGTAATTTCTATGCAGCAACTCTACCTATTGTGCGTTTTCAGTTTGTTTGTTTTTCAACTCCCGGTGTATGGCCAATGTCCGCCGGCCGGTTTTCCCCAGCCGGGTAACACCTGTCCCACGGCGCCGATCCTCTGTCAGACGCTGGACGGCTACTGCGCAACGATCAATAACAACAACGTCGCCCAGCCTTTCCCGGGTTGTGGCAGTAATTTTGTCCTCAATAACGACGAATGGTTTGCCTTTTTCGCCGGCAGTACCACCATTACGCTCCAGGTAACGCCCAGCAACTGCAGCCAGGGCAACCAAATGGGTCTGCAGGGTGGTATTTACCAGGGATGCGGTGGCCAGGTGATGGATGTACAGTGTTCGTGTACGCAAGATCCATTCCTCCTCACCTCCGGTAACTTCGTCATCGGCCAGATATACTGGATGGTACTCGATGGTTGCGCCGGCAACGTATGCGACTATTCCATCGACGTGCTGGCCGGCTCCACGGCGGGCGTCCCGCCCAACAATCCCGGTCCGGTTACCGGTCCGCTGAACGTCTGCCCCGGCACCTCCTCGGCCTACTCCATGGCCGCCGTGTTTGCCGCTACCATGTATACCTGGACCCTTACGCCCGCCGGGCTGGGCACGATTTCCAATAATAACACCCTGAATCCGACCATCAACTGGGCCGCTAATGCCTCCGGTACGGCGCAATTATGCGTTACGGCCGCTAACGGTTGTTACACCAATCCAACGCCCTCGTGCATTACCATCGATATTATTCCGAAACCGACGGCTACGCTTTCCGGGAGTGGACTGCTTTGCGCCGGCGCTTCCGGATCGGTCAACCTGCCGGTTACCTTTACCGGTCAGGCACCCTGGCAATTTGTGTACACCATCAACGGCGTACCACAGCCCGCCATCCAGACCAGTACCAATCCATACCTGATCGTGGCAACGCAGGCGGGTACCTACGGGCTGCAAAGCGTCAGTTCCGTCAATGGCAACTGCGCCGGTACGGTCAGCGGCACGGCCGTAGTCACGCAAACCACCGTAACGGCCACCACGGTGGTCACCGCTACGCAATGCGGACAGAGCATCGGGGCAATCAACCTGACGCCCGGCGGGGGTACCCAGC
The DNA here is from genome assembly GCA_046597295.1 of Saprospiraceae bacterium. GTDB lineage: Bacteria > Bacteroidota > Bacteroidia > Chitinophagales > Saprospiraceae > M3007. Next base: position 1,347 of record JBKJKS010000193.1, on the reverse strand, counting down.
CGTATACCTTCGCCTGGTCGAGCGGGCAGACCACCGAGGACCTCAGTAACCTACCGGCGGGTAACTATATGGTGACCGTAACCGACCTGAACGGGTGCACAAAAACCGCCACCGCCACGGTGGCCGACAATTCCATCACCCTCAATGTGAGCGGCACCGTAGTCGCCAACACGACCTGCACGGGTGGTAACGGCAGCATCGATGTCAGCGTGACGCCCGCCGGCACCTATGCGTATCAATGGTCCAACGGGGCGATGACCCAGGATCTGAACAACCTCTCCCCCGGCTCCTACACCGTCACCGTCACCGCCGGGGTGACCTGCACCGGCACTGCTACTTTTAACGTCGCTGATTTCCCCTTTCAGCCCAATGTCAGTGCTGCGGTCACCGGCTCCACCTGCGACTTCAGCAATGGCGCCATCAACCTGACCGCTTCCGGCGGGGTGGCACCCTATACGTTTGCGTGGTCGGGCGGACAAAGCACCGAAGACCTCAGCAATATTCCCGCCGGGAGCTATAGCGTTACCGTCACCGGCGCCAACGGCTGCACCCGGGTAGCCGATATCACCGTTGGCAACACCAATCCACCTTTCAGTATCACCGGCGCGGTGGTGGCCAATACCACTTGTACGGGTGGAAACGGCAGCATCGACGTCAGTGTGGCGCCGGCCGGAACGTATACTTACGTCTGGTCCAACGGTGCGATGACCCAGGATGTGAACAGCCTCGCGCCCGGCAGCTATTCGGTCACCGTCAGCGCGGGGGGCAGCTGCACCCAGACCGCCGATTTTAACATAGCGGACAATCCCAATCAACCGAACCTCAGTTCTGCGGTGATCAATACCACCTGCGATTTCAGTAATGGGAACATCAATCTGACGGTCAACGGCGGCGTTGCGCCTTACACCTTTATGTGGTCGGGCGGACAAACGACCGAAGACCTGAGCAATATTCCGGCCGGCAGCTACACAGTGACCGTCACCGGCGCCAACGGCTGCACGCGGGTAGCGGATATTAATGTAAACAACAACAATCCGCCCATTACCATCAGTGGAACCGTGCTGGCCAACACCACTTGTACGGGCAGCAACGGCAGTATCGACATCAGCGTAGCACCCGCTGGCAATTACACCTATACTTGGTCGAACGGGGCCATGACCCAGGATGTGAGCGGATTGCCCGCCGGAACTTACACCGTCACCGTGAGTGCGGGCGGCAGCTGCACCAATGTCGCCGATTTCACCATTGCCGATAATCCGAATGTGCCGAATATCAATGCCAATATCAACAGCTCCACCTGCGATCTGAGCAATGGCAGCATCAGCATATCAGTCAGTGGCGGCGTGG